>JAKAQV010000027.1 GCA_021819565.1 bacterium
TCCGATCTCCTGTAAAACTTTGGACCCGTCATCTAATAAAATTTTGGACTTAAGAGAAACCGACTGAGGAAGTTTTTTGAAATCAGTCGGGACTTCCGAAGCCGTTCCGAGAATGGACCTTGTGGTAATCCGAATCTTGGCTCCCGGAACCAAGGAAATAGGCTTTCCCCCCTCTAGATTTCCTATTCGAAGGCGAGGCCCTTGAAGGTCCATCACAATGGAACAAGGGATCTGGGTTTTTTCGGAGGCGGCCCTGATTTGATTGACCAAAGGCGCGAGTTTTTCCATCGGAGCGTGGGAGCAGTTGAGGCGAAAAGCGTTAGCGCCCGATCTTAGGAGTTTTTCCATCATCTCCACGCTTGAGGATGCGGGGCCTACCGTGGCTAAAATTTTTGTTTTCTTTGAAACTAAAAGCGTGTTCAACATCGGAGTATCCTTTTATAAAGATTCACCCGCGGTTCTCGCTTGACTTAAAAAAGCGCGCGCCGCGGGTGAACCCATGCAAACGGAAAATCAGGGAATAGATTCCATGACCCGTTTGAGTTGTTCTTCTGTTTTACCGACTATTTCGACAGTTTTTTCCCGGCCGTTGGCTCCGCGCAGAATGTTGACTTTTTTATTGGGAACCTCGAAGAATTCAGCCAGGTAATCCTTAAGAGCCGCATTTGATTTCTTATCAATGGCGGGGGCGGCGACCTTAACTCTCAAAACGCTTCCGATACGGCTGACGACTTCGTTTTCCGGAGCGTTTGGGATGACACGAACTTTTACGATCATGAATGTCCTCCCTTCCTAGGATTTATACCTTCAGTTATTGTAGCATTTTTTATATTGCGCCTCAAGCGAGCTTTAAGTGAACAAAGAAGAAATTATCGACCGCTTTCATTCATATGAGCCGGCTATCGACGCCGTTTTGATATCAAAGGCCTACGAGTTTTCCGAGAAGGCTCATTCAAAACAGGCTCGCGCCAGCGGCGAGCATTATTTTGTCCATTGCCATGCCGTCGCTTCATCCTTGGTGGATTGGAAAATGGATTTACCCACTATCTGCGCCGGGCTTCTCCATGACGTCATCGAGGACACTCCCGTCAAAGAAGACGTCTTGCGCCAGGAATTTGGGGATGAAATTACGAAGTTAGTCTTGGGGATGACTAAACTTGATCACCTTCAATTCCAGTCCCGAGACGACGCGCAGGCGGCCAATTGGCGGAAAATGCTTTTAGCGACGGCCCAGGATATTCGGGTGATCATCATTAAATTGGCGGATCGCCTTCATAACATGAAGACGATTAATTTTCTTGACGCCGAGAGGCAAAAACGGATCGCCGAAGAAACGATTTCCCTTTACGCGCCGTTGGCCCATCGTTTGGGAATGTTTGAAATTAAAAGCGAGCTTGAAGATTTGGCCTTTGCGGTTTTAGAACCCAAGGAATACCAATCCCTGAGCCAAAAATTGGAGATGAGAGTCGCCGAAAAGGAAAAAACCCTGGCGGAGTTTACCAAGGCCTTGGAAGCGGCGCTGGCTTCTTCTCAAATACCGCACCGTATTTCGACCCGGACCAAAAGCATCTATTCGATCTATCAGAAAATGCTCAGACAAG
The DNA here is from genome assembly GCA_021819565.1 of bacterium. GTDB lineage: Bacteria > Elusimicrobiota > Elusimicrobia > UBA1565 > UBA9628 > JAKAQV01. The sequence continues at coordinate 1,602 of JAKAQV010000027.1, forward strand.
CAAAGCCCTTTGAGGAAATACAAGACGCATTGGGAGTTCGGATTATCACCGATACGGTGTCCCACTGCTACGCCCTTTTAGGCATTGTCCACTCCCGCTTTAAGCCGCTGGCCGGAACTTTCACCGATTACATCTCTTTGCCTAAAATTAATCTCTACCAAAGCCTTCACACGACCGTGATGGGTCCGCAAGGAGCCTTGATTGAAGTTCAAATACGGACCGAAGAAATGAACCGCACTTGCGAGTATGGAATCGCGGCGCACTGGAGGTACAAGACCGGAGACGGCAAGGAAGATCTCCATCTGGAAGAGAAGCTTAATTGGCTGCGCCAATGGATTGAATGGCTTCAGGATTTAAAAAGTCCCCGAGAGTTTTTGGAAAGTTTGGCGACGGATTTGACTCTTCATCAGGTGTTTGTTTTTACCCCGAACGGAGAAGTCAAGGTGCTCCCCGCGGGGGCGACTCCTCTTGATTTTGCCTTTGCCGTTCACACCGAAATCGGATATTCCTGCATCGGGGCGATTGTCAATAATAAAATGGTTAAACTGGACTACGAACTCCAATCGGGAGATATCTGCCAGGTTTTAACCCGGAAAAACTCAAATCCCAAAAAAGATTGGCTTCAGATTGTCCGCACCGCGCGCGCCAGATCCCGCATTCGCCGCTATCTGAGAGATCACGGGCTTGAGGCGTAGTTTTTCCGGATAAACAATAAAGCGGTGGGGTCCTCATAGACAAGAGCCCATTTGGATTTCGGCATTAAAAGGGAATACCAGGACAAGGGTTGTTTTAAATGCGGGATTAAGGCCGCGTCGATTTTTTGAGAGTCTAGAAATTTTGCCCAATTGGAGGGGCTTGAGAGGGCTTTTTTTTGCGCGAGTAAAAGATCGTGAAAGATATACCTTCCATCGCAATAGACTTTAAACCGAGGCCGTAATTTCCAAGCGAGATATCCCCCCCATTCCCAGGGGTTGTAAAAGCGGAGTTGAGATAAAGAATCACGTTGAGAGATAAAATCCGCCGCTTTTTCCGGGAAAAGGCGTCCATCAAAAGGCAAATTTTGAATGGAGGGCGTCCAAAAACTCCAGATAAAAAAGATGGAGCCCAAGGCGATGATAAACGAGCCGTTGAGCGAGTATTTTTCCTTAACCCGTATTTCCTTGAGCCAAGATCCGCCGGCCATCAAAAAGGCGATGACAAAATAAGGGGCGATTCTGCGGTGTGCCAAGGCGGCCAGGGATAGAAACAAGACTAGGCAGAAAATCGGGCTATTTTTTTTGAGTTCTATGTGATTTGGTTTGAGCGCCAGGGTCATTGCCAAGGCCAATAACAATAAGAGAAACACCGCATCGGTTGGCCAATGGCTTGGAGGGAGGAAATTAAAAGCTTTCCATTCGGCGATGGAGTTAAGAGCGTTATTTTCTTTTAAGTGGATAAACGCCACTTGATAAGGCCCCATTCCATAAGGATTGATCAGGGTCCCTAAAAAAGCGGAAGTGCCCCACAGGAGGGTTTTTTTGAGTTCAGGAATTTCCCGGTATAAAAGGCGGAAAAAAGCGTAAATCAAAATCAGGGCTTCTCCAAAAATAAAGCCTGCGTGGAGATTCGACCATAAGATAAAAACTCCAAAGAAGCCCCAGGAGATTTTTGAGTTTAAAAGAATGGGGTTTTGTCGGTCTATTTCAAGGGCCAGGAGAGCCCAGGCAAAGAAAATAAGCGAAAACAATTCGGGCCTGAGATCGGAATGGGATATTGAGGTCGCCGCCCATAATAAAAAGGCGCCTAGGATCAGGCTTGTTTCAAGGCGCTTTTGGCGGAGCCCGATTTCAATGGGAATCCAGGCTAAAAAGAGAAGCAGCGATTTAAATACAAGCAGAGCGGTCCATCCGCCGATTTTATAGAGGCCCAAGAATATTAATTGAGACAGCCATTCAAAATCAATCCATGGCGCATGGGGTTTACTCCAAGACAAAAAATCAAAGCGCGGAAACGCGTGACTTATCAGCATCCAGCGCGCGGCGGAAAACCCCCAAAACAAATCGGGGTTTCTAATTGGAATTAGAAAAGCCGGCAGAGCGGCGATAAAAATAAGGAAATAAAAAAGCGAGACTTTTATTTGCGGTTTTAGATTGAGTAATATGGAATAAGCGTCCGGGATTAACCCGCGCTTAGGCATTCACGGGACGAACGGCTTTTCCCGAGCGAATGCAACGAGTGCAAACATAGGTCGTTTGAGATCTCCCGTCCAAAACCACCTTTTGTTTTTGGAGGTTGGGGCGGAAAACGCGTTTGGTTCCGCGATGAGAATGACTATAAGAACGGCCCGTGACCGGACCCTTTGAGCAGATGCTGCATTTAAAAGCCATATGGTTAATGATACTAAAAACAACTTCCAAACTGCAAGTGAATTATCCGTTACGAGCTTAAGGGGAGTGGGACAAAGCCGAGCCAAGACTCTTGAAAAACTGGGAATCAGAAGTCTTTTAGACTTATTGAGGCATTTCCCGAGAGACTGGCAGGATCGCCATTCAGCGGAAAATTTTCCTCCTCCCGAACAACCCGCCCTGAAAGCGTTTTTCGGGAGAGTCGTTCACGCGCGTTCTCTTTCCGCGGGAATGAGGTTGTCTCTTTTCAAAGCGGAAATCGCGACTGGGGCCGGAACGGTGTCCGCGGTTTGGTTTAGGCGCAAGAATCCGCGCTTTGACGCGATGGAATCCCTTAAAAAAGAGATTTATCCCGGAGCGGATGTTTGGGTTGTGGGACGGGCTGAAACCTCCGTTTCCGGAAAATGCGAAGTTCATGTGGAAGAGTATTATCTTCCAAACGAAGGCTCCCGGCTTCATGTCGACCGCTTAACCCCGGTTTATCCGCTGACCGAAGGCCTCACGCAAAAATTTTTCCGGGAAATTGAATGGCAGGCGCTGTCCGGATTCGCAAAGGACGTTCCCGAATTTGTCCCTCATTTAATTACCGCCAAACGCCAGCTTCTTGTTCCGGAACAAGCGGTCAAGGGAATCCATTTTCCGCAGTCTCGATTAGAACTAGAAGAGGCGCGGCGCCGATTTGTCTATGAAGAACTTTTCTTTTTGAATCTCGCTTGGCAAATCAAGCGCCGGCAAACGCGGGAGGCGGATAAGAATTTCACTTATCAGATTAAACGCTCTCTTTTGACTCCGTTTAAAAATAAATTGGGTTTTGAGTTGACCGCCGCTCAGAAAAGGGCCATCAACGAGATTTTTTCCGACATGCAGGAGTCTTTTCCGATGTCGCGGCTTTTGCAGGGAGACGTGGGATCGGGCAAAACCGCGGTCGCCATTTCCGCGATTCTTTTGGCTGTCGAGAATGGAGCCCAGGCGGCTTTAATGGCGCCTTCCGAAATTCTCGCCGAGCAGCATTTCGCGACTTTATCACGGGTGCTTCAAGGTTTGCCGGTCAAGATTCAGATTCTCACTTCCCGGCTTAAACCTAAGGAGAGAAACGAAGCCCTGGGAAAAATCAAGAATGGACAAGTCGATATTGTGGTCGGGACCCACGCTTTAATTGAAGACGATGTCGTGTTTAAAAATTTGCGTTTGGCGGTTGTTGACGAGCAGCATCGTTTTGGCGTGCGCCAAAGGGCGACCCTGAAGCGAAAAGGGAGGTTGATCGATCTTTTAGTCATGACGGCGACCCCGATTCCACGGACGCTGGCCTTGGCTCTCTATGGAGATCTGGATGTTTCCACTCTCGACCAGATGCCTCCCGGGAGGATACCGCCCAAAACCTTCTTTTCCTCGGAAGCCAAGGCTCTTGAGGCCGTGCGCCGGGAAATTCAAAAAGGACGCCAGGCCTATATCGTGTATCCGGTCATTGAGGAGTCGGCTAAACAAGACCTTTTATCGGCCAAGGCGGAATTTAAGCGCTTAAACGAAGGCGTTTTTAGCGATATCCCCTGCGGGCTCATTCACGGCGCCCTTAAAAGCGCGGATAAAATCAAGGTGATGGAAGATTTTAATTCCGGTAAAATCAAGATTCTCATCGCGACCCAGGTCATTGAAATAGGAATTGATGTTCCCAACGCTTCGATTATGGTGATTCAGAACGCCGAGCGCTTTGGTCTGGCCAGCCTTCACCAATTGCGCGGCCGCATTGGGCGTGGTTCGGGAGATTCTGAATGCCATTTAGTGGGAAACCCCCAGACTCCCGAAAGTAAAAGGCGAATCGAGATTTTATTGGAAAGTCACGATGGTTTTAGGTTGAGCGAGGAGGACATGGCTTTGCGGGGATCGGGCGAAATTATCGGCACGGTGCAGCATGGCGATTTTGGCTTTCATTTGGCGGATTTATCGAAGGATCAAGAGATTCTAAAGGAAGCCCACGAAGACGCGGAACAAATTTTATCCCAAGATCCGATTTTGCGCTTGCCTGAACATGAGTCGCTGCGGATGAGGTTAAGAGATCTCTATCAAGAACACTGGAGCTTTATTGATTTGGCATAATTGAAAGAAAGACAGGAGATTTAAATGAAAATAGAGCGCGCGGCGGTCGTGGGGGCGGGGGCGATGGGTTCCGGCATCGCCCATGTTTTGGCGCTGAAGGGAATTTCGGTGGCCTTAATCGAGGCGAGCGAGGCTTTCGCCAAAAAGGCGGTGGAAGGAATTTCCTCCAATCTGGACCGCCAGATTAAAAAAGGCGTTATCGATTCTTCCGCAAAAGACAAAGCCCTGTCTAAGATTCAAACCGCCGCTGATTTGGGCGCGGCCAAAAACGCTCAGATCGTCATCGAGGCGGTTCCGGAGAAAATTGAAATTAAAAAAGACGTTTTTACGCGCCTAAATTCTCTCTGCTCTCAAGAGGCGATTTTGGCGACGAACACCTCTTCGATTTCAATCACCCGCATCGCCGCTTTCACCCGCCGTCCCAAAAATGTCATCGGAATGCACTTTATGAATCCCGTTCCGGTGATGAAATTGGTTGAAATTATCCGCGGACTTGAGACTTCGGATGAAACTTACCAAATCGTCAAGGACTTAACCTTGTTTTTGGGGAAGACCCCGGCCATGTCCTTGGATTTTCCCGGCTTTATCTCCAATCGCGTTTTGATGCCGATGATTAATGAAGCCTGTTTCGCTTTGATGGAAGGCCTTTCCACCAAAGAAGACATTGACACGGTCATGAAACTCGGGATGAATCACCCCATGGGGCCATTGGAGCTTGCGGATTTTATCGGGCTCGATGTTTGCCTGGATATACTCAACGTTCTTTTTGAGGGTTTTGGCGATTCCAAATATAGGCCTTGTCCGCTTCTAAAGCAAATGGTCGCTTCCGGCCGCCTTGGCCGAAAAACTAAAAGAGGGTTTTATGATTACGTCTGATCTTAATCTCGAGTTTTCAGAATCTCAAATCATGGCCCGCGATTCCGCGCGGAGTTTCGCCGAAAAAAGGCTTAAGCCACTGGCTCAGGAAATGGATGAAACCGAGGAGATTCCGCAAGAATTGTTAAGGGAAGCCTCGGAATTGGGTTTTTTCGGGATGATGATTCCGGAAAAATACGGGGGGCTTGGCCTTGATTATCTCGCATATGTTTTGGCGATGGAGGAAATCGCCAAGGCGGCGGCGGCCTTTCAGGTGGGGCTGACCGTTCACAACAGTTTGGTCTGTTCCGCCGTCTTAAAGTTTGGGACCGAAAAACAAAAGGAAAAATATCTTCCCAAGGCGGCGGCGGGGGAATGGATTGGGTCTTATAGTTTGTCTGAGCCCGGAGCCGGTACTGACGCGGGAAGCCTCAAAGCCTCCGCGGTTTTAGAAGGAGATCATTATATTCTCAATGGGGCCAAGGCCTGGGTGACCAACGCTGGAAGATCGCATTTTTTTCTGGTGTTTGTATCGACTTCCCCGTCTCTTAAAAACAAGGGCATTAGTTGCCTGATCGTGGATAAAGACACTCACGGGCTTTCAATCGGCAAAAAAGAAAAGAAATTGGGCATTCGGGCTTCCGATACCCGCGAGATTCGTTTTTCCAATGCCCGGGTCCCAAGGGAAAATCTACTCGGAGAAGAAAACCGGGGTTTTAAAATCGCTTTGACCCAGCTTAATTCCGGGCGCATCGCGATCGCCGCCCAATCCTTGGGGATCGCTCGCGCGGCGTTTGAAGAAGCGGTTAAATACGCGAAAGCCCGCGAACAGTTTGGACGCCCGATCGCCGATTTCCAGGCGACGCAATTTAAAATCGCGGATATGGCGCTTGGCATCGAAGCCTCCCGGCTTTTGACCTATCAAGCCGCGCGCTTGATGGCGTTAGATAAACCCTGCGCCAAAGAGGCCTCGATGGCGAAACTCTTTGCGTCCCAACACGCCAATAAGACGGCCTTTGAGGCTCTTCAAATCCACGGCGGAAACGGCTACATCCGCGAATTTCCCGTCGAGCGTTATTTCCGCGACGCGCGCGTGACCGAAATCTACGAAGGGACCTCCGAGGTTCAACGCCTCATCATCGCGCGAGAAGTTTTAGCGGCCTAGAAGTTTCAAAAATTCTTCCCGGGTTCGAGGATCTTTGCGAAAAGATCCCAGCATCGCGCTCGTGACCGTCGGGGATAAAAGGCTTTTGGCTCCCCGCATTTCCATGCAAAGATGCCGCGCTTCAATGACGACGCCAACCCCCATGGGGCTCAGCTTATCCTTGAGAATCTCGGCGATCTGGCTAGTCAGGCGCTCCTGAACCTGAAGCCTTCGGGCAAAGGCCTCGACAAGTTTCGGAATTTTAGAAAGCCCGACGATTTTTTTGTCCGGGATGTAGGCGACATGAACCTTGCCGAAAAAGGGGAGCAGATGGTGTTCGCAGAGAGAATAGAAATTGATGTCTTTGACCAAGACCATTTCGCTGTAGGCGACGGTAAACAAGGCGTCGTTGATGATGGCATCCGGGTCGGCGGAATATCCCGAGGTCAATTCTTTGAGCGATTTTTCGACGCGCTCGGGAGTTTTTAAGAGTCCCTCGCGGTGGGGGTCTTCGCCCAGAATGTTAAGGATATTTTTAATGGAATCTGAAATAGAAGGGGAGCTCATTTATTTATCTCCGCTGCCGCCGACCAAAATTTTGGGAATGTGAAGAGTGGGTTGCCCGTCTCCGACCGGAACGCCTTGCCCGTCTTTCCCGCAGGTGCCGATGCCCCAGCCGATATCCCACCCTACCTTGTCGATGGATTTAAGAATCTCGGGACCAATCCCCATTAAATTCGCGTCCCGGACGCGATGCTTGATTTCTCCGTTTTCAACCCAGAAAGCGTCGTCGATCTCAAAGACAAATTCGCTGGTCGCGGTATTGACCTGGCCGCCGCCCATTCGGGTCACGAAGATCCCGGATTTAAGGCCTTTTAAGATTTCTTTTGGGTCATGCGGTCCGGGCGCGATATAGAGGTTAGACATGCGCGGAATCGGCCGGCAATGAAAGGATTCCCTTCTTCCGTGTCCGTTTGATTTTTTTCCTTCTTTCATGGCGGTCACTCGATCATAGAGATAATCGGCGAGAACCCCGTTTTTAACCAAAACGGTGGGTTGGGATTTGTGGCCTTCGTCGTCAAAATAAAAGCTTCCGCGGTAGAAAGGAAGAGTGGGGTCGTCGATAACGGTGATAGTTTCCGGCGCGACGACTTTGCTCAATTTGCCGATATAGGCTGGAGAAGAGCCCTCCTGAACGTGATCGACTTCCAGAGAATGCCCGATCGCTTCATGGATAAAAGTTCCGCCCGCGGAATTAGATAAAATGACCTGCATTTCTCCCGCCTTGGCCTTGGGGGCTTTGAGTTTGGCTTCGGCCCTGGCCGCCGCCGCATGGGCTAATCTCAGCGCGATTTCGTCGTCTAGCAGCTCATAGCCTTTGATGCCGCCGATGACCTCATGCCCGGTCTGAAGGATGCCGTTTTCCTCGACAATGACATTGATCGACAAGAGAACGGCCACTCTTTTCTCGACTTGGAAAGCTCCTTCGCTGTTTAAAATCGCGATGGAGCGCTCTCTTTCCCCGTAAGAGAGTGAAACCTGGCGGATGAGTTTGAAATTTTTTCTGAGAGAGGAATCGATGGATTTTAAGAGATTGATCTTGTCTTCCAAGGGCACTTCCTTAGGGTTGATTCGAAACGGGTGGGAAAATTCTTCTAAGCCCTTAAAAGAGACGGGGGCTTCCTGCGGGCCTTTGCCCAAAAGGGATTCTTTGAGGCGGAGAGATTCCTCGGGGTCGAATTTTTGGGAGACGGCTTGGAAAGTTTGAATGGAATTTCCCGCCTTTTTAAGATGGCGAAGTCCTACGCCCAAGTCAATGACGCTTCCAATGTCCTCGACTTTGGAATCTTCATAGCGGATTGAAAGAGCGCTTGATTCTTCCAGAAAAGCTTCTCCGTAATCGGAACCCCTGAGGGCCGGCGAGAAAAGATTGGGATTAATTTGAGAAAATTTCATTGTTTGAAAATAAGCTGCCCGCACGCGCCGTCGATATCACGCCCCAGGTTTTGCCGGATTGTCGAATGAATTTTGGCGTTCATAATTTTCTTTTGAAATGCCCGCGCGTCTTTTTCCGCCGTCGCCTTAAAAGGAGAGTCGGTCTGATTAAAGACTATGAGATTGACATGCAACAACTCAAGCGGCCCGACGGAACGCGCAAAACTAATAAGATTTTCCGCGTCCTCATTTCGATCGTTAGTCCCTTTGAGAAGAATATATTCAAGAAAAATTTTCCGCGAGGATTTTTGCAGATATTTTTTTAGGGATTCCCGAATTTTGGCCAAGGGGTAGGCTTTGTTGACGGGGACTAAGGAGTCGCGGAGCTTGTCGTCGGCGGCATGAAGAGAAAGGGCGAAATTGACCTGGGGAAAATCTTCCGCGAACGCCTCTATTTTAGGGGCGATTCCCGATGTTGAAACGGAGATATGCCGGGCCGCTAAATTAAACAGGCTCTGATCCATTAAAATCTTGAGGCTCTTTGACATCTGTTCATAATTGGAAAAAGGTTCTCCCATCCCCATATAGACGACATGGCTGAGGCGCCCGGCTATTTTTTCTTGCCGCATAAACTGGCGCCAAAAAAGCGCTTGATCGGTGATTTCCTCGGCCGAGAGATTACGCTTGATTCCCATCTGCCCTGTCGCGCAGAAAGGGCATCCCACCGCGCAGCCGACCTGGGAAGAAATGCAGGCGGTCCAGCGCGCTTGTGAGGGGCGCAACAACACGGTCTCTATCATTTTTCCGTCCCGGCATTCCAAAACCGCTTTTCGGCATCTTTGGTCTTGGGAAACCGTCATCTCCTTGAGGCGAAGGCTTAAAATCTGGGATTTTTTGCCCATCTTTTCTTTTAAAGATTCCGGCCAGGTGGAAATTTCGCCATAAGAAGAGACGCCTTCTTCAAAGACGGGTTTTCGCAGTTGCTCGGCGCGGTAGGCGGGCTCTCCCAATTCTTTAATTAATTCCCGCGTTTTTTCCCAGTCCATTCAATTTGAGCGTTCAAATAAAGTGAGGGTCTTTGTGGAATTTGACCCGGACCTGGCGCATGCCTTCTTGGCTTTCCAAAAGGGCGATTAGGCGGTCGACTCCAAAAGCGATTGGGAAAGTTAGGTCAAAAGAAATCGTGACCTGGCTTCCCTCGAATTCTTTGGCGTAATCGAAGTCATAGACTCGCGCCCCGATGCCCTTTAATAGATTCGTGATTTGATTGGCGCGATCGGCGCCGTCGTTCATGACTAGAAAAACGCTTCTTCTAAGCCATTTGACGTTTCTGTCTTCCAGAAATCGCAGCACGGATAAGGCGATAAATCCCATTAAGGTAACGGCGAAACTCTCGACAAACATTCCGGCTCCGGCGCAAAGGCCGATGGCGGTTACCAGCCAAAGTCCCGCCGCGGTGGTCAGCCCTTGAATGGTTAGCCCAGTCCTGAGAATGGTGCCTCCGGCGATAAAGCCGACTCCCGAGACAACGGCGGAGGCGATTCTGGAAGTGTCGATATCCAAGTGTTTTGTTGAATCAAGGTAGCCCTGATAAAACATAAAATGCGCGGATACGACCATGAAGGTGGCGGCCGCCATCGCGACGATGATATGGGTTCTAAGCCCCGCGTGCCGGCTATGCAGGTCTCGTTCGTATCCGATAATTCCGCCAAGGCCCGTCGCTACGGCGATGCGAAAAATCAGTTGCGCGTGGGTGAGCATGATATCAAGCCTCCATAGATTGTAGGACGTGGGGATTTTTATTGGGACGATTTTTCAAGAATTGAACGGTCTGTTCCGCCGCTTTTTGGCCCGAGCGGATGCAGTCGGGCAGGCCGATTCCGTAATAAGACGATCCCGCGAGAAAAAGGCCCGGCAGGTCTTTTAGACAGGATTCTATTCTTTTCATCCGTAGTCCGTGCCCAACGCAATAGACCGGGTGGGCCTTCATCCATTTGTAAACTCGAAATTCTTCGGGGTTTGATTTAAGGCCTAGAACCGGAGCTAATTCTTGATGCGCTATTTTCGCGATCTCCTCTTCGTTTTTGGAGATTAATTCTTCGCCTGATGGGGATTTTTCCCTAAAAAAGACGCGAATCAGGGCCTTGTCGGAATTGGAGCGATGGGGAAATTTAGAGGAGCTAAAAGTGGCGGCCATTAAAGAAGAAGAGCCGTTTTGAACGGAGACAAATCCGTATCCTTTTAAAGAGTGCCCCACCGATTTTCTGGAATAGACGAGATTGACGACGACGCTACTGGTAAACGGAATTTCAGATAAGACCGAAGATAGTTCCGGCGAAAAATCGGCGCATAAAAGAGACGCCGAATTAGCGGGCGCCGCCAAAACGACGCTGTCGGCCAAAAAAATTTCGCGGGGGGTTTTAATAGCCCACCCTCGATGTTCCCGTTGGATAGAAAGAACAGGAGAATCTCTTTTCAAGGCCTTGGCGGGCAGATTTTGGACGAGAGCATTTGAGAGGCTTGAAAGTCCGTCTTTAAGAGTCGCAAAAACGACTCGAGCCGGTTTTGCCTTGGCCAGAGATTGAAAAATTCCGCCGCGCTTTTCCATTTCCCGAAAATGCGGGAATGTGGAGAGAAGGCTGATTTGTTCCGAAGAAGCGGCGTAGATTCCGGACAAAATCGGATCGGCTATCTTTTGGAGAAATTCCGGCCCCATCCTGCGGGAAATAAAGGAAGCCAGGGATTCGTCTTCATCTCCCAGTTTCGGGTTCACCAAGGGTTCCGAGATGACCCGCAATCGTCCGCCAAAACTCAGCAGATTGGAAAAGAGAAAGGGGATGATTTTTGAAGGGATCAGGCCGGTTCCTTTAGGAAGGGGGTAAAGTTTTTTCTGGTGATGGATCCAAACCCTCGAATATTTTTGATTCGCCGCGACTAAATCCTTTTCAAGCCCGAGTTCCCGGGCCAAATTTTCGGCTTCGGGCTTAAGGGTGAGAAAGCTGTCCGGGCCTCCTTCGGTGAGAATCCCGCCGGAGCGGTCGGTGATAATTTTTCCTCCCGCCCGTGGGGAGGCTTCAAGAACGGAAATTTCGACCTTAAGGCCGGATTTTTCCGCCAATTGATTGATTCGATAAGCGCAGGAAAGTCCTGAAATTCCCGCCCCGATGACGACAATTTTCCGCGGAGATTTATTCGGATTATCCATGGAAAGAATGAACTCTATCGACAACTTCTTTAACTTTTTGGGGGTCGGTTTGAGGAAATAAACCGTGTCCGATATTAAAAATAAATCCCTTTTTTGTTCCCGCTTTCTTGAGGATGGAGTCAACCCCTTTTCGCAGGCTTTGGCTGTCGCATAAAAGAAGGGCGGGGTCGAGATTTCCCTGCAAAGCTTTATCTCCAATTCTCCGGGATGCGTCTTGGATGTCAATTCTCCAATCAACCCCGATGACATCTCCCCCCGCCGCGGCGAAATCTTCCAAAAATCCCGATTGTCCGGTGCCGAAATGAATGACTGGGACCTGGGTCTTTTGAGCGTTTTGAATCAAGCGCCGGGAATGGGATTGGACGTAATTGCGGTAATCTTCTGGAGACAAAGCTCCGATCCAGCTGTCAAAAATTTGAAGAGCCCGAGCTCCGGATAGAGCTTGAAGCTTGAGGTAATCCGAGAGAACCCGGACTAATTTTTCCATCAAAGAGGCCCAGGCCTCAGGATGTTGATGCATGAAGATTTTAGTCTTTAGGAAATCCTTCGAGGGCCCGCCTTCGATGAGATAGCTAGCCAGGGTAAAAGGCGCCGCCGAAAAGCCAATGAGTGGGAGGCCTTCCAGTTTCGGGACTGTTTTTTCAATCGCTTCTCCGACAAAAGCTAATTTTTCGCTCGCCTTAAAATCCTTGAGCCTGTTTAGGCAAGAAGGGCGCTCAACGGGGTTTTTGATATGGGGCTTGGGAGAAAACTCTAGTTTAATTCCCATCGGTTCGAGAGGAATTAAAATATCGGAGAAAATGATTGCGGCATCGAGTGGAAAGGCTTTAATCGGCTGAAGAGTCACCGCGGAGGCAAGCTTGGGGGTTTTCGCGATTTCAAGGATGGAATATCTTTTCCTCAGGTTCCGATATTCCTCCATGTATCGCCCGGCTTGCCGCATAAACCAAACCGGAATACGATCCACCTTTTCTTTACGGCACGCGCGCAAAAAACGATCCTGCATAAGGTAATGATACCAATATCCGCCTAATTCGCGGTCAGGGTATCGGCGGCCGCGAGGGCCTCAAAAAGGGCTTCGGGGGTCTTGGCGGCAAAAAGGGTTTTGCGAAGCCCCTCGTTAAAAACCAAGGCCGCCAATCGGCTAAGTATTCGCAATTGAAAGACCGGAATTGAAGTTGGGGTTAAAATCAGAAAGGCCAGCCGGACCGGCAGATGGTCTGGAGAGGGAAAGAAGACTGGTTTTGAGAATTTGGCGACGGCAATCATCGGCGCTTTTAATTCCGGTAGCCTTGCATGGGGAAACGCGATTCCCTTTCCGAGTCCGGATGAAAATTTAAGTTCTCTTTCCCAGGCGGCGTCAAAAATTTTTCGCGCGTCAAACTCCGGATGGGCGTTGGATAAAACCTTTGACAGCGCGGCGATCGCCGATTTGCGGTCCAAGGCCGTGACCCCGACCGCTATCGCGGGCAGAGACAAAGAATCCGTCAACGACCACACCGCCCCGCGGTCAAACTCGTCTTTAACCTCCCCGATTAATTCTTCGACGATATCTTCCAGAGTGATAAGCCCGGTAATGCGGCCCTCCGCATTTTTGACCAGGGCTAGATGGATGCCCCTGTCGGGAAATATTTTCAAGAACTTATCCAAGGGTTCGGATTCGGAAACAAAACTGATGTTTCTTTTTAACGCATTGAGGTCTGGGGGACTAGAGCTTTCGCGCAAAAAGATGTCTTTGATGTGAATGATGCCGATCGGGTTATCGAGGTCCCGGTAGCAAAGGGGATATCGGGAGTAGCTTCTTTCTTGAATTGTCTGGAGGTTTTCTTTCCAGCTTGCGTCGATATAAAGAGCCGCGATCTCCGTTTTAGGAGTCATCGTCTCAGCGACGGTCGTCTGCCCGATATTAAACAGATTTTCAATTAAAAGCAGGCGCTCGATAGGAATAGAGCCTTTTTCTTGCGTTGAATAGAGAAGAACCCTCATTTCTTCTTCGCCTACGATAGGCTCGTTTTCCCCGGCGGGCTTGAGCCCTAGAATTTTCAAAGCGCTCATGGAACAAAACGACATAAAGGCGATGGGCCACCTAAATAGATTGGCGAAAAGTTTGAGGGGAAGAGCTCCCCAAAGAGCGATGGGCTCGGATTTTTGAAGCGCGATTCCGCGAGGCAAAAGTTCGCCGAACAACACATGAAGCCAGGTCAGAAAAGCCAAGGCCCCGGCCAGGGAAAGCGCGGTCAGCGCTTGAGGCCCCAAAGGAATCCAGGAATGGCCGCGCAGATGGCGCGCGATTAACGCCGCCAATTCCGGCTGGGCAATCCATCCCAGCGCGATCGCGATCAAGGTCATTCCCAGCTGAATGGCCGCGAGATAATGATCGAGTTTTTTTTGCATCTCGATGACTCGGACGGCCTTTGAGTTTCCGCGCTTGGATAAAACCTCAAGTAAAGAAGGCCGGACCCTGACCAGGGCGTATTCCATCAGCACAAAGAGGGCGTTAACCGAAATTAGAATGATGGAAATAGATCG
>JAKAQV010000028.1 GCA_021819565.1 bacterium
TTCCGATGGCCTCGAGCTTGCTTTCAAGATCGCCCCGAGCCGTCAAGACGATAAAGGGAACAGGGTTGCCTTTGGAACGAAGATATCTAAGCGCATCCAAACCGCTTCCATCAGGCAAGCCTATGTCGCTAATGACCAGATCGGGCTGAGAGGATCCCAACAACTCTAGCGCCTTGCGTAGAGAATCCGCCGAGAGAACCGAAATATGCGCGTAGGTAAGCGCTCTTTCAAGCAAACTGAGCGTTTCCGGGTCATCTTCAACAATAACGACAAGACCAGCGGAATCCACTGCCATGTTTCCCTCAACGTCTATTGAATCGACGGTTTTACGCGAGAACGGCCTCTTTCTGTTTAGAAGCGGATTCTTTAATAATCATCATCGCGATCTCATTTCTCTGAATCTGATTGGTGCCCTCATAGATTTGAGTGATCTTCGCGTCCCGCATATATTTCTCAATGGGGAAATCCCGCATATAGCCAATTCCGCCGCACATCTGAACGCAATCGGTCGCGACCTTCATCGCGGTGTCGGAACAAAGCACCTTGCACATTCCGGATTCCTTGGTCCATCTCTTCACATTGAGTTTGTTCATCTCATCGTAGACGATGGTCTGATTTTGAACCGCGGCATCTATCGCCGGTTGCATGGCTTTGTCCATGGCTTTGGCCGTCGCGTAAAGAAGCGCGCGACCGGCTTCAAGAGCCGTCGCGCAATCGGCCAGCATATGTTGAATGGCCTGAAAACTGGCGATCGCTTGACCAAACTGTTTTCTTACTCTCACATAAGACAAGGTCTCATCCAACGCTCCTTGTCCGATGCCCAAGGCCTGCGCCGCGACTCCGGGGCGCGACATATCAAAGGTGTTCTGGGCCACAAAAAGGCCATAGCCTTCTTTATAGAGAACGTTTGATTTCGGAATTTTGCAGTTGTTAAAGACAAGCTCGTAAGTCGAAGAGGCGCGGATTCCCATTTTTTGCTCTTTTTTGCCGAACGAGAATCCCGGAGTCCCTTTTTCAACCACAAACGCCGTAATTCCGCGCGCGCCCCTGGCCGGATTGGTCGTCGCAAAAGTCGTATAGATCTCGGCGGCGTTTCCGCTCGAACAGAAGTTTTTGATTCCATTGACGATATAGTGGTCGCCTTCCAATTTGGCCATGCATTTGGTCGCGGTCGCGTCCGAACCGGCACCCGGCTCGGTCAATGCGAAAGCTCCCAAGCGCTTTCCCGAGGCCAAATCGGGAATCCATCTTTTTCTCTGTTCGGCATTGCCAAAGAGCAGAATCGGTATAGCGCAAAGGCCCGAAGCCGCCATGGAAAGAGCGATTCCGCCGCAAGCGCGGGACAGCTGCTCGACCACCAGCACGAAATCCATCGTGCCGCCGCCAAGACCGCCGTATTCCTGGGGGAGATAAACGCCAAATAAATCCGATTTTCTCATCTCTTCGATAATCGGCCACGGAAATTCTTCGGTTTGATCGTAATGCTCGCGAACCGGCCTAATTTTTTGTTGGCCTAACTGATAAGCCAAAGACGCCACTTCCTGTTGCTGTTCATTTAATTCGTAGTCCATAATTTCTCCTTAGCGAGCCTTTTTTTGACTCTCTTCTTTAATTGATTTTAAAGCTTCTCGCGCGGCATTTTGTTCCGCCGCTTTCTTGTTTTTTCCCCGCCCGCAACCGCGGATGATTCCTCCGATGTCGACAGTGACCTCGAAGGTCTTATCATGATCCGGACCCACCATTTTTATAATCTGATAGACTGGCGTAATTCTCGATTTCTTTTGGGCATATTCCTGGAGTTCGCTTTTATAATCGGATTCGCCTTCAAGCGGTTCTTTACCCATCTCAAGAAGGCGGCGGATGAATTTTTCGACGGCGGGGTATCCGCCGTCCAAATAAATCGCCCCAATCAAAGCCTCCAAAGCGTTTCCCAATAAGCTTGGCCGTGAGCGACCGCCTGACTGTTCCTCGCCGACCCCTAAGTAGAGATACGCGCCAAGGTTAATCCGCGCCGCCCACCGCGCCAAACTCAGACGAGAAACGATCCGAGATTTGCGTTTTGAAAGATGTCCTTCATCCTCATCTGGGTATTCCAGGTAAAGGTGATGCGCGACCACTGTCGAAAGGACGCTGTCTCCCAAGAATTCCAGACGCTCATTGCAGGCGCTGTCGCCCGATTCGGCGGCGTAAGAGCGGTGCGAAAGGGCTTCTTTGAGGAGAGTCGCAGAAGAAAAGCGATAACCGATAACCCTCTCTAAAGGAGGGTTATCGGCTGTATTCCCCAGAAAAGCACCATCCTCGGGGACAAGCGTCATTAGCTCTCCGCCCGCCGACATGGGGGCGCAATCGCTATTTCTTCGCGTGCGCTGTGACGTAGTCGATCGCTTGGCCGACGGTCTGGATTTTCTCCGCTTGATCGTCGGGAATTTCGGTGTCAAATTCTTCTTCGAGCGCCATGACCAACTCGACGGTATCCAAAGAATCTGCGCCTAGATCGTTGACGAAATGGGCTTGGGGAGTCACTTCTCCCGGATCAACGCCCAATTGCTCAACAATGATTTTTTTCACGCGATCACTAATGCTGCCGCTTGCTGTTTCAGTCATGTTTCCCCCTAGTTTTTTACATGTACCCGCCGCCGTTCACATTTAGAACGTGGCCAGTAATATACGACGAATCCTCTGACGCTAAGAACAAAACGGCCTTGGCGATTTCTATAGGCTCTCCAATCCGACCAAGAAGAACGCTGGATAAAAATTTCTGTTTTTCCGATTCGGGCACCATATCGGTCATACGAGTTTTGACAAAGCCCGGCGCGACGGCGTTACAAAGGATGTTGCGGGAAGCGAACTCTCTGGCGCAGGACTTCGTAAAGGCGATCAAGCCTCCTTTAGAAGCCGCATAATTGGCCTGACCGGCATTGCCTTCCTCTCCGATAACCGAGGCGATATTGACAATGCGCCCATAGTGGGCCTTGAGCATTGGGCGCACCACCGCTTTCGTGAAATTAAAAGGGCCTTTTAAATTGATATTGAGAACCATATCCCAATCGGCGTCGGACATTCTCATCAGCAAATTATCTCGGGTGACGCCGGCATTGTTAACAAGGATATCAATTTTCCCGAATTTCGCGATCGTTTGCTTGACTACTTCCTCGCAGGAATCAAATTTAGTGACATCGCAAGCCAGACCTAATGACTCAAAACCTTTTGAGGAAAAATCTTGGGCGGCCGCGGAAACTTTCTGACCATCCACGTCAACCAAAACAACCTTGGCTCCTTCTTTTAAAAAGAGATCCGCAATCGCAAGGCCAATTCCCTGGGCCGAACCTGTAACAATCGCGACCCGGTCTTTCAGTCTTTGATGGGACACAGCCGAAGATTTATTTTCCGCCATTGTGGTTTCCATAACAACCCCCTAGTTGATGTTGCAAAATTTAAACCCGGCATTGCAACATTCATTTCGATTTTAAAAAAACATCCGCTAAAAATAGATATACTATATTGTGATGAAAAAATACACCATCTTAGTCGGGCACGGCGCCGTTCCCAAGGACGCGCCTAAATCCTTAGTGGAAGAATTTAAGCGTTTAGAGAGAACTTCGCCAGGTTCTCCCGAACTGAGAGAGGTTGACCAGAAGTTGCGAAACTGGCCGAGAACGCCCCAAACCGACCCTTATAAAGAAGGCCTTGAGAAAATTGCGAAGTCTCTCCAGAAGCGCATGCCCGGCCACTCAGTGCTTGAGGCCTATAACGAGTTTTGTTCACCCAGTCTGGAAGAAGCTTTAGAATTTGCCGCCCGCCAAGGGGCTGAGAGCATCACTGTGATTCCGACCATGTTTACCCGGGGCGGCATTCACAGCGAGACGGAGATTCCCGATATCATCAAGAAGTTTTCAAAAGAGCGCCCCGAGATTTCGACGAATTACGTCTGGCCATTTGATCTAGAAACTATCGCCGCGATGTTGTCCGAAGAGATTAATCGCGTCGAAAAACCCGCGGTCTCTTCTTAATTAATTTTAGTTTTGCCGCGAGCTCATGGAGAAACCAACCCTCCTTTACGACGGAGACTGTTATTTCTGCCGAAGCTGGGTTGCGCGCTGGAAAAAAACCTCCCAAGGCCGCGTTGAATTCCGCGCTTATCAGGAAGCTGGGCATCTATTTCCGGAGATTCCACCGAAAGATTTTGAATCCGCAATCCAGCTCATTGATTCCCATCAACGTTTTTCGGGCGCAGAAGCTATTTTTAGAACCCTCGCCCTAGGCGGGAAAAAATGGCCTCTTTTTCTCTATCAAAAACTCCCACTTTTTAAGCCTCTCAGCGAAGGAAGCTATCGCCTTATCGCTTCTCGCCGCGGTTTTTTTTCTAGGATTACTAGGCTTTTGTGGGGACATCATCTGGAAAAGCCGGGATACGCGTTTTCTTCCTGGGTTTTTACGCGACTTCTGGGCGCCGCTTATTTTTTCGCTTTTGGAGCGCTCATATTTCAATGGAAGGGTCTGTGGTCGAGAGAAGGAATACTCCCCTCTGGGATTTATCTTGACGCGCTAAAATCTCACCTGGGGTTTAAGGCCTATTTTTTTTCTCCCACCCTTTGCTGGATATTCCGCCAAGACGCATTTTTAGGCTTTTTAGCGTGGGGCGGCGCCCTTTTTTCCTTATTAATAGCCTGCGGAATCTGGGAGGGCCCTTCCATTTTAATGTGTTGGCTTTTCTACTCTTCCTTGGTCGGAGTAGGGCAGGACTTTCTCAGTTTCCAATGGGATATCCTGCTTTTGGAAACGAGCCTTATCGCCTGTTGGATGTTTCCATGGAGATTTTGGAGAGGCCTTGAAATTGAAGAACCCCGAGTAATCCCACGAATTCTCTTAACGCTTTTGTTGTTTAAACTTTTTTTCGAGTCCGGCTTGGTCAAGGTTTTAAGCGGAGACCCCACCTGGAGTAATTTTACGGCGCTGTTTTACCATTACCAAACCCAGCCGCTCCCGACCTGGATTGGTTGGTGGGCCGCCCAATGTCCCCATTGGTTTCTTGAAATCTCCGTGGCGGCCGTTTTAGCCATCGAGTTGGGAACGCCTTTTCTGCTGTTTTTCCCCCGCCGGGTCAAAATGTTGGGAGGAACGCTCATGATTTTCCTTCAAACCTTGATTGCCCTGACCGGAAACTACGGTTTTTTTAATTGGCTCGCGATCGCCCTTTGCGTTCTTTGTTTCGACGATTTTTTCTTTCAAAACTTTTTTCGAAAATGGAGCTTAAAATTTCGCCTAATTACCGCAGAATCTCAGCTCCCAGGATGGAAAAAAGCGCTTCTCTTTTCTTTTGCCGGGCTGTGGGGAATTCTCTCTTTGACGCAATTGACGGAAATGATCAGGCCTCAAGCGGCGCCCCAAATCCTTGAACGAATGGATGCCGCTTTAAGCCCGCTTCATATCGCCAGTTCCTATGGCCCTTTCGCGGTGATGACGACCCATCGCTACGAAATCGTCATCCAGGGAAGCGCGGATGGAATCGCTTGGGAAGACTACGATTTTAAATGGAAGCCGCAGGATCTTAGCCGCGCGCCCTCTTTCATCGAGCCCTATCAGCCGAGGCTTGACTGGCAAATGTGGTTTGAGGCCCTCGAGCCGTATCAAAGACGCTCCTGGTTTACCGCGTTTCTGGTGCGGCTGCTTGAAGGTTCTCCCAGCGTATTGTCTCTTTTAAAAAGCAACCCTTTTATCGCGGGTCCGCCCAAATACGTGCGCGCTCTCTTTTACGAATATCATTTCACGACGCCCAAGGAACGCCGTTTGAGCGGACATTGGTGGAAACGGGAATTTAAAGGGGCCTATTGCCCTATTTTAGCCTTACAAGGAGATCAAAATGGCTCTTAGAATTCTCATTACCGGAGCCTCTTCCGGCATTGGACGCGCGATGGCCGTTCAACTGGCGAAAGAAAAAAATAAAATCGCCATCACCGGAAGGCGAGAAGACAAATTGCGGGAAACGGCCGAAGAAATTAAAAAAGCGGGCGGAGAAGCGCTGTTGTTGTCCGGAGACACCTCCGAGCCTCAAACCGTCACCAGGCATTACGGCGAGATTCGTGAAAAATGGGGCGGCCTTGATTGGGCCATTCTCAATGCCGGCATTAGCCTCAGAAACCCGGGAAATCATTTTTCCGCTGATATCTACAAAAAAACTTTTGAAACCAATGTGTTTGGCGCCGCTTATTGGCTTGAAGCCGTCATCCCCGACATGGTCAAAGCCAAAAACGGCGTTATCGCGGGCATTTCAAGTCTCGCCAGCTTTGTCGGGCTTCCGCAATCGGGGGCCTATTCTTCAAGCAAAGCGGCTCTTTTGATTCTCCTGGAATCCCTGCGGGTTGACTTAGCCGCGTTTAATGTTTCAGTGGTTACAATCTGCCCCGGATTCATCAAAAGCGAGATGACCGACAAAAACGACCCGCGGGATATGGTTTTTGTTTTGGACGCCGAAATCGGCGCGAAAAAAATCATCGACGCGATTAAAAAGAAAAAACGCCTGTTTTATTTTCCTTGGCCGCTCGCGATTCCGATGACGTGTATTTTGCCGAACCTCCCTCGAGGCGTTTACGATTTCATCGCCCAACACGCCATCAAAAGGCGTCTTAAAAAAGACGAGCAAAAAGCGGCTCCGTAAAACGAACCCTCAAAAATGTTAGAATAGCCCCAGTTGGGGTCGTGGTGTAGTTGGCTAACACGCCGCCCTGTCAAGGCGGAGATCGCGGGTTCAAGTCCCGTCGGCCCCGCCAGTTCTTTCCCGACGTTCAAAAAAACCCCGATTTAAAGACAAATCGCTTCTCCAAAAAGGTAGAATAGACCCATGAGTTCCGTTCAAAACGCGACTATGGAAATGGAAGAGAAAAAACTCGATCTGCGGGAAAAAGGCAGCATTAAAGACGGCCAGGCGCAGTTTCTGGATGAGAGGTTGTTTATTCAGATTCAGGTTTTCACCGGATGCGAGGACCTAAAAGCCTTAATCCCTTCCCTTGAAAAATCAAACATCCCAGCCGTTCTTTACGAAAGCCTGCATGATCCAAAGGGAATTGGGCTTTTGACTATGAGCAAAAATCCCGCGGATTTTTTCACCCGCGCGCGCGGCCTTTTTGCCTTAAGTCCCTGGAAGGAATTATCTCTTAAGCCCGGCTATTCTTTTTTTGGCCGCACGTATTCCCTGGGATATGAGCCGAATCTGGAAGACTGGCTCTTGAAGCGCCCAAAGCGCGTGGTTTTAGACGAGCAATTTCCCTGGGCCGTGTGGTATCCGCTCAGAAGGACCGGAGCTTTCTCCCGGTTAGCTCATCAGGAACAAATGCAGATTTTAAAAGAACATGGTCAAATCGGCCGCCTCTTTGGAGATTCGGGCCTAGCCCAGGACATACGGCTGTCTTGCACGGGTCTTGACCCAAACGACAACGATTTTGTCATCGGTCTCATCGGCAAAGAGCTTTTCCCCCTCTCGGCTTTAGTGGAAAAAATGAGGCCGACACAACAAACCTCGACCTACATCCAAAACATGGGACCCTTTTTTATAGGACGGGCAGTCTGGAAAAGCCCAAAAACGGAGGATTAAACGATGACTCAGCCAACCGCGGAAAAACGCATTTTTAAAATCAAGATGTCCAAGCGATGCTTTCGCTTTAAACCCGAGGCTTTGATGAACCACGCCCCGCACGCTCCGGGAATTTATGAGTTCGTGGTTTTTGACGCCCAGGGAAACGGGACTATTCTCTACGTCGGTTTGGCTCTTCCGCCCTTGACCATCCATGAAGCGCTCAGGCGACATTTGGAAAACGAGATGTCTCCCAAAGCCGAAGTTCTTTTCCAGAAAACTCCCGATGTCTACTTTGATTATGTCGCCGGTGGAGATATCGAATCGACAGATGACCTCAAGGATATCGCCTCTTCTCTCTTTCAAAAAAACAAGCCCGTCCTCAACGAAAAGCCGTGGGACGCTTCCGGACGATACGCATCCGTTGAGACAGAAGAAATGGAGCAGGGCCCTGGCGGAGGCTGCCGCTCATAAAGGAGAAAGCCATGGCTTCTTATAAAAAAATTCAAGTTCCTCAGGAAGGGAAAAAAATCGAATTAAAAAACGGAAAACTGTCCGTTCCCGATTTCCCCATCATTCCCTTTTTCGCCGGAGACGGAACCGGCCCCGATATCTGGCGGGCGACCCGGCATGTTTTAGATCAAGCTGTTAAGACCGCTTACTCCGGCAAGAAAAAAATCGTCTGGATGGAAATTTATGCCGGGCTCTCGGCCCTCAAGCGCTACGATAAAGACACTGTTTTACCGCAGGAGACCTTGGACGCCATCAATGAATTTCGCGTCGCGATAAAAGGTCCCCTCACCACCCCGGTCGGCGGACACAAATTCGTCTGTCTGGTCTGTTCGGCCGAGCAAAACGAGGAAAACGGGCGGCGTCCGGAAAAATGCGTTAAATGCGGTTCCGAATGGGTCACGCCGCGTTTTCGTTCCGTCAACGTTCAACTGAGGCAAAAGCTGGATCTTTACGCCTGCGTCAGGCCCGTTCGCTGGTTTAAAGGCGTTCCCTGCCCGGTCAAAGAGCCGGAAAAATTTAACATCGTCATCTTCCGCGAGAATACCGAGGATGTCTATGCGGGCATTGAATTTGAGAATGGAACTCCGGAACAAAAAAAGGTCTATGAATTTTTGACCAAGGAAATGGGAAAAAAATTTAACGCCGACAGCGGGATTGGAATTAAACCCATCTCCAAAACCGGCACCCAGCGTTTGGTGCGAATGGCCATTCAATACGCCGTCGATCACCAAAAGCCGTCGGTCACCATTGTTCACAAGGGCAATATCCAGAAATTTACCGAAGGCGCCTTCCGCGATTGGGGATATGAAGTTGCCAAGACCGAGTTCCGGGATAAAATCGTCACCGAGGCGGAGTTGTGGGATAAACACAACGGGAAAATGCCCGCGGGAAAAATCCTCATTAAAGACCGCATCGCCGACCAAACCTTTCAGCAGCTCCTCTTAAGGCCCGATGAATACAGCGTTTTGGCGACGCCCAACCTCAACGGCGATTATATTTCAGACGCGGCCGCGGCCCAGGTCGGAGGTTTGGGAATTGCCCCCGGCGCCAATATCGGGGATCAAGCGGCTCTCTTTGAAGCGACCCACGGCACCGCGCCGAAATATACCGACAAGGACATGGTCAACCCCGGCTCATTAATTTTGTCGGGAGTCATGATGCTTGAGCATCTCGGCTGGCAGGAAGCGGCGAACTTAATTGTCTTGGCTCTTGAACAGACGATTCAAGATAAAACCGTGACCTATGATCTTGAACGCCAGATGACGGGGGCCAAGAAACTCAAAACCTCCGAATTCGGGGAAGCCATCGCTCGCCACATGGGAAAAGCGGCTTCTGTTGCGGCGTGAACGAAAAAAACCAAAACCTTAGCGTCATCATTCCGGTCTATAATGAAGAGGAAAGCCTTCCCTCCTTCGCGGAAGAGTTGATTGCGGCGGTCTCAAAAATCCCGATGCCTTGGGAGATTATTTTTGTCGACGACGGCTCTTCCGACAAGTCCCAAGAGACGATAAAAAAAATCGCCTCTACCGACAAACGGGTCAAGGGCGTATTTTTGGGAAGAAACGCGGGGCAAACCTCGGCATTATCTGCCGGCATTCAAAAATCTTCGGGAACCCTGATCGCCTGCCTTGACGCCGACGGTCAAAACGACCCCAAGGATATCGAACGCCTCATTTCCAAACTCAACGAAGGCTATGACGTCGTCAGCGGATGGAGAAAACACCGCAAAGACCCTTGGCTTAACCGCAGGCTTCCCTCTCAAATAGCCAACGCGCTTATCTCCCGGGTCACCGGAGTCTATTTGCACGACTATGGATGCAGTCTTAAACTTTACAAGGCCGAATATCTAAAACCGATTCGGCTTTACGGAGAGATGCACCGTTTTGTCCCGGCCTTCGCCGGATTTCTGGGAGCCAGAATCACGGAGCTGGAAGTCAATCATCGCCCTCGTCTGAAGGGAAAATCCAAATACGGAATTTCCCGGACGCTCAAAGTCATTCTAGATTTGGCGACCGTTAAATTCATGGATTCCTATATGGCCAAGCCCATTTACCTTTTCGGCGGAGGCGGAATCCTCATGATGTTTCTGGGAATGCTTGCCGCGGCAATCACCCTCTACAAAAAGCTCGCTCTGGGAATCTTTGTCAAGGATCAGCCGCTCTTTCAAGTGGCGATTTTCTTTTCTTTGATTGGTTTTCAGCTTCTGCTCTTGGGGCTTTTGGCCGAGATTTTAGTCCGCACCTATTTTGACATCAAGGATAAAAATTCTTATTTTATCCGCGAAACGGTCGGTTTTTAAGTAAAATATCCTTCCAGGAGATTATTTCAATGCCTAATCCAAAAAGAAAACATACCCGTTCCAGAAGAGATAGCCGCCGCTCTCAAAATTGGAAACTTGAGCGTCCGTCTTTAAGTCCGTGCCCGAACCCGGACTGCAAAAAGATGCGTCCGGCTCACACGGTCTGTCCTCACTGCGGCTTCTACAAAGGGCGCATTGCCGTCATGCCCAAAGTGGAAAAAGCAAAACCCCAAAACGAAGGCGAAGCGGGATCTTAAACAAAAAGGATAAGGGGCGGGGTTTCAATCTCGCCCTTTATTTTTAGCCATGTCTTTTCTTTTTTCTCCCCTTAAAATTCGAGAGATCACTTTTAAAAACCGTATTTTTGTCTCTCCGATGTGCCAGTATTCAAGCGAAAATGGGAAAGCGACCGACTGGCACTTGGTTCACTTGGGTAGCCGGGCTGTTGGAGGAGCCGCATTAGTCATCGTTGAAGCCACCGCCGTTTCCCCAAAAGGACGCATCTCTCCCGATGATATGGGGCTGTGGTCTAAAGAACAAGCTGTCGCGCTCAAAAAAATTACCTCTTTCATTAAAAGTCAAAATTCAATTCCTGGAATCCAAATCGCTCACGCGGGAAGAAAAGCCTCAACCCCAAAACCATGGGATCAAAAGCACAAGGTTTTTATCCCTGCCTCCGCTGGCGGGTGGACGCCTTTAGCGCCTTCGGCCATTGCCTTTGGAGAAAATTATCCCACGCCTCATAAATTAAGCTTAAAAGAAATCCAAAAAATAATCCAGGAGTGGCAAAAAAGCGCCTCGCTTGCCCTTCAAGCCGGATTTCAAACCCTGGAACTTCATTTTGCCCATGGATATCTCATCCATTCTTTTTTATCGCCCCTTTCCAATCACAGGACCGATGAGTTCGGCGGAACTTTGGACAACCGGATGAAGCTGGCCATTCAAATCGCGGAAAAAGTCAGAAAGGTCTGGCCGCAGGAATATCCTCTTTTTGCCCGCATTTCTTCCACCGATTGGATAGAAGGCGGTTGGGACCTTCCAAGCTCAGTGGAACTGGCGAAAAAATTAAAATCGGTCGGAGTCGATTTAATCGATTGTTCGAGCGGAGGACTTGCCCCTCACGCAAAAATTCCCGTCGCCCCGGGATATCAGGTTCCCTTCGCGGAAGAAATACGCAAAAAGGCTTCTATTCTCACCGGAGCCGTTGGCATGATCACAGAACCCCAGCAAGCCGAAGATATCCTCTCATCTCAAAAAGCCGACGCGGTTTTAATGGCTCGAGAATTCTTGCGCAATCCTTACTGGCCCTTGAAGGCCGCTAAGGCCTTAAACGAAAAACTAGAAGGCCCGCCTCAATATCTAAGGGCGCTTTAAACTTTTTCGATGAGTTCCGCGACGTGTCCTGAAACCTTGACCTTGCGAAAAACTTCTTGAATGCGTCCGTCAGGGCCGATGACAAAAGTCGAACGCTCAACTCCCATGTATTTGCGGCCATACATCGATTTCTCTTTCCAGACGCCATATACCTCGCAGATTTTTTTATCTTCATCTGCTAAGAGCGGAAAAGGAAGATTATACTTGGACTTAAACCCTTGATGGGATTTTGCCGAATCAGGGCTAACCCCCAGCACCACTACGCCTTTTTTCAAAAACTTTCCGAAGGAATCGCGAAAATCACAGGCTTCTTGGGTGCAACCCGAGGTATTGTCCTTGGGGTAAAAGTAGACAATGACGGTTTTGCCTCTATAATCTTTGAGCGCATGCTTTTTTCCGGTCTCATCTTGCGCCTCAAAATCAGGGGCAAGGTCGCCGATATTGATTTCCCGGTGAAGCGTTTTCATTGTGATTTCCTCCCACTCTCAAGATACCGCGCCCGGTCGCCCAAAGCGGCGAGCCAATTCCGTGCGGTTTAAAGCCAGCATCGTAGGCCTTCCATGGGGACAATTTCGGGCCTGACGCGCCTTGGATAAATCTAAAAGAAGAGTGCGGGCTTCCTGTTCTCCCAGGAAATCATGCGCTTTAACCGCCGCCTTACACGCCATTGTCGCCAGGCTCTTGCGGCGAACTTCGGCTAAGCTCGTCGCCGCGTCCGAAAAGTCTTCCGCGATTTTGTGAAGAGCTTCTTCGAGGTCTTTTTCTTTTTTGAGCATCGGAGGAGTCGCCGTGACTTGAATCATCCCTTTCCCGAAGGCTTCAACCTCAAACCCTAAATCGAAAAGATTTGGTTTCTGATCCATGATCGTGGAAACCGTTGAGGCTGGCAGAGATACCGCAATCGGCAAAATGAGTCTTTCGGAAGCGACGCGCCCTTTAAGCAAAAGGTCGCCGTATTTCTCAAAGAGAACGCACTCGGAAGCCGCATGCTGGTCCAAAATAAAAATCCCGCCCGCGGCTTCAAAGACAAGATAGCTTTGTTCGATCTGACCCAAATAACGATAAGGCGGGGTAAACCAATCCGGCTTTCGCTCTTCTGAATCTTTTGAAAGAAGAGGTTCACTCAAAGGCAAAGAAACGGCAAAAGCCCTCGAAATTTGAGGAGTCAAAGAGTAAGAAGAACCCTGTTCCAAAACCTGACTACTTCCCGCATTTGACGGCGAAGACTCCGGGAAATAAGAATCCTTAATTAAAACCCTCGGCGTCAAAGACTGCGCTAAGGCCCCGGAGACCGCGCGGACAATTAAATTAAATATCTCTTTTTCATTTCTAAAGCGAATTTCTCTTTTGGCCGGATGGACATTGATGTCAAAATCCGAGGGCTCCAGCTCCAAATAAGCGACGCAAACTGGATGCCGCCCTTGAAGCATCTGGGGTCCAAAAGCCCGGTAGAGAGCTTGCTGCAAAAGGCGCGAATCAATGGGACGGCGATTGACAAACCAATGCTGATATTTCCGGTTATTGACCAGGCCCGCTTCGGTGGAAACAAAAATTCTTAGACCAATCCCTTTTTCTCGCGCTTGGGCGACAGTCAAGCGCTGACCCAAATTCTCTCCCAAAACCGCCGCAATTCTGTCTTTTTCCGCCTTTGCCGCCTCAAAAGCCAGTCGGTTCTTGCCTTCAGAATCAAGAAAAAAAGCGGTCGCGGGGTTGGCCAAAGCCGCCTCTTCTACCACGGAAATAATTTTTCCGCGCTCAAACTCATCTGATTTCAAGAATTTAAACCGCGCGGGAGTGTTGAAAAACAGATTTTGAACCGCGATCGTCGTTCCGACAACTCCCAGAGACGGAGACTCTTCCTTGATTTGTCCGGCCTGAGCCTTGACCTTCCATCCTTGGTTTTGACCCTTCAAACAACTAGAGACGACAATTTCGGAAACGGCGCAAACCGCCGCCAAAGCCTCTCCGCGAAAACCAAAGGTTGAGAGCCGTTCAAGGTCTGAAATCGAGCCAATTTTACTTGTCGCATGCGGTTCTAGACACAGACGGCAATCTTCGGGGTCCATGCCTGTTCCATTGTCTGAAACGCGCAAAAGTTTCTTTCCCGCGCCTTCGATTTTGACATCAATTCTGGAAGCCTCGGCATCCAAGGAATTTTCAATCAGCTCTTTAAGAACCGAAGCCGGACGCTCGACGACTTCCCCCGCCGCGATCTTGGAGAAAACGGCCTCCTCCATCCTTAGAATTTTAGGCATCAGACACCTTTTTCTTAAGCTCCGTTAAAGCCGACAAGGCTTCCAGCGGAGTCATTCGATCGGGGTTTAAAAGCTTAAGGGTCTGAACAATAGGCAAGGAACCGGAAAAATCTAGCTCCATCTGGGGAGAAGGATTTGAGACTTTGACCGGAGCGCAAGCGCGCGACTCAGTTTCAAGCTGATTTAAAATCTCTTGAGAACGGGTTAAAACCTGGGCTGGCAGCCCAGCCAAAGCCGCGACGTGAATCCCATAGGATTTATCCGCCGGTCCCTGGGAAACTTTATGAAGGAAAACAACTTCCGTTTGCCCGGCGGGATTGACCCATTCCTTGGCCGACACATTGGCATTAAAGACGCCCTTAAGCGTCTCGGCCAATTCCGTCAGCTCGAAATAATGGGTCGCGAAAAGAACCTTGGGGCCGCGAACGCCTTCAGCGTGTTTTGACTGATAGTGAGAATTGAGATATTCAAGAATCGCCCAGGCAATTGAAATACCGTCAAAAGTCGAGGTCCCGCGGCCCACCTCATCGAGAATAATCAGGCTCCGCGGAGTGGCGTTTTTGAGAATATCGGAAGTCTCTTTCATTTCCACCATGAAAGTCGACGATCCTTCCGCCAAGGCGTCAAAAGCCCCGACGCGAGTTAAGATCCTATCGATCATTCCCACGCGAGCGGACTTGGCTGGCACAAAAGAGCCCATTTGAGCCATCAAAGCGATCAAGGCGTTTTGCCTGAGATAAGTCGATTTTCCGGACATATTGGGACCGGTCAATATCATAATCTGCAAATCGCGCCCGTCAAGCATAATCGAGTTTGAAACAAACGACCCTGGCGGCAAAACCGAAGCGACAATGGGATGGCGTCCTTCGACAATCTCTAAATCATAACCGAGGTCGACCTCGGGCTTGGCCCAGTCGTTGAGCCCGGCGTTTTGAGCCAAGGCTAAAAAAACGTCAAGTTCCGCCAGAATC
Organism: bacterium; assembly: GCA_021819565.1. Taxonomy (GTDB): domain Bacteria; phylum Elusimicrobiota; class Elusimicrobia; order UBA1565; family UBA9628; genus JAKAQV01. The sequence goes on from JAKAQV010000028.1 coordinate 14,980, forward strand.
TTCGATAAAATGGACAGAGAATCGCAATAAGCCAGAATCTGACTGCGGATTTCCTCAAATATCTTTTTCTCAAGCCGGATTATTTTTTCTTCCGCGCCCAGAATCTTATTTTCCAACTCCTTGAGTTCGCTGGTCACATAGCGCTCGGCATTGGCAAGGGTCTGCTTGCGGGTATAACGGGAGGGAACCTTGGGAATCTGCGATTTAGTGACCTCAAAATAATAGCCAAAAACGCCGTTAAATCCGGCCTTGAGATTTTGAATTCCAGTTGACTGCCGCTCTTGAGCTTCTAAATTCTCAAGATGCTGGCGGCTGCCCGATCTCAAAGAACGCAGCTCGTCTAACTCGGCATTAAAGCCGGCTTTGATTATCCCGCCTTCGGAAATCCGAATCGGCGGCGCGTCTACCAAGGCCGAAGATAAAAGTTCGGATGCCGGAGTTAAGGCCTTCATGAGCTCGTTGAGCAAGCGGTAAATATGCGATAAATTCTCCAAACGAATCAGCCCAGAATCTTCCGGCTCAACGCTTGAAGACAAAATAGAAACAAGCTCCGGAAGCCCCTTTAAGGAATCCCGAATTCCGCCCAAATCCCTCGGGAGAAGCTGAAAACTTTGAAGCCGGCTGACAATTCGCGGAATATCGGC
>JAKAQV010000175.1 GCA_021819565.1 bacterium
CGGAAGGGCGTAGAAACTTCCGGGGCTTAAACGCGAGGGAACGAGAAAATCCCGCGCGCCTTCGGGCGTCGCCTTGGTGAGTATCGGAGTCTCGATTTCCAAAAAGCCCATGCGGTCGAGTTCTTTTCGGACCGTGATCGCGATTTTGTGGCGGAGAGTCATGTTTTTGAGCATTCGCGGGCGCCTTAAATCCAAGAAGCGGTATTTGAGGCGGGTTTCTTCGGCGACCTCGATATTGTCGTCAATTTCAAAGGGCAAAACTTTTGAGCGGTTTAAAACGCGGATTTCGGCGGCGGCAATCTCAATGTCGCCGGTGGGAAGTTTCGGGTTCTGAGTTCCCGCCGGCCTTTTTTGGACAAGGCCTAAAACTTGGACGACGTCTTCCGCGCCGAGCTTTTCAGCCTCAAGAAACGCGGGCTTATTTTCCGGGTTGACGACGACCTGAACGCGCCCGGATCTGTCCCTGAGATCGAAAAAATAAACCCCTCCGTGATCTCGCCTAGAGTGAATCCAGCCGCAAAGAGAGACTTTTTCTCCCAGTTTGCTCAGCTCTAATTCCCCGCAGTGATGGGTGCGCATAGATGATTTCAAAATTTATTTTAACATTTTTATAACCACTCATGTGCTCTCCCTCCCCCTTGATAGGGGAGGGGCGGGGTGGGGGCGAGCGGGGTTGATTGTCCCCCCATCCTAACCTTCCCCCGCAAGGGGGGAAGGAAATTGCGAAAGGACATGGGCAGTTAACATTTTTTGCGTGACACTTTTTGCCCGGTCTAAGCGTCAAAGTATTTGGTATATATTGGAACCGGGGGTTTAATGAAAAAAAATATTTTGGTTTTGGGCGTCATTTCTCTTCTCGCGGCGCTTGTTTTCGCGGCGTGTCAGAAGCACAGTTCAAGTTCGTCCGCATCGGGAAGCGTCTCCGCCGCCGTCGGAAATTTAACGAATTTAGCTCTTAGCTATTCCAGCGTGACTCCGGCTTCTATTTCTCCAGATCAGGCGAAATCCTCGGGGCGCCTTCAACCCAAGGCTTTTGAGACCTGCGCGGGAATTACCTTTAGTGATGTTATCTATGCTCCCTATGGAACCCCGGGAAGTGAAACCGGGTGCCCAAATTCAAGTACGGATACGGAAATTGAATATTCTGGAAATGGTGAGATAATGTCAATGTCGAGTTGCACTGCAGGGGGCTACACTTTTTATGGGCAACTGAACCTTACTTTTTCTCCAAACGAATTGATTTGTATTAATAGCGCTGGAAGCGTGGATAGTATTAGCGGACAAATCGATTTGACTTCGTCCAATATGGAGATTTCCGGAAACGGACTCACTCCTTCAACCTGTACCGTCAGTGTTCCTTTGACCTTGGGCGAGGTGTCTGGAACGCCCACTGGAACGGCGTCTAACGCGAGCGCTTGCGGCGGAAATCCATTTTTGGTGACGGCGCAGCAGTAATTCTAAACCTTGTTTCGGGCGATATTTTCAATCATTTCGACGAGATTTTTTTCCGCCTGAGAGGGCGTCGGGACGGGAATGCGGGCATATCCTTCCTTCATAATAAGGGCGCGATGCCCTTGAGAGAAAAGAATGTCTTGGATCAGGCTTGAGAGTTTGGAAGAAATATTTTCTTCCGGTAGAATGATTCCCGCCCGGGCGTTTTCTATTATCTTGGCGTTTTCAAGCTGGTGATTGGCGGCGGCGTTGGGATATGGAATGAGTATCGCGGGTTTTTTTTGGGCGCAAAGTTCCGCAATCGTGCTCGCCCCCGCTCGCGAGATGACCAGATCACAAGCGCCGTAGGCTTTGTCCATTTCCTCAAAATAATCCTTGACCTCGACATGAATGTCGGCGCCTTGATAGGCGGCTTTGACGGATTCAAAATCTTTTCCACTGAGATGGAGGACTTGAAATCGGCGCGGAAATTGAACAGCGATGTTTTTGAGAATAGGCGGAACCTCCAAGTTGATTCCCCGTGCGCCTTGGCTTCCTCCAAAAATCAAAATGAGCGGAATTTTTGAGTCAAAGCCGAGGGCTTCCTTGGCTTTGACGGGGTCGAGGGTTTGCGCGAGAGAGGGCCGGATGGGGGTTCCAACTAAAATTCCGCCAGGCCCTGGAAGGCCGCGCAAAAGTTTCGCGCCTAAAATAACGCAGGCGCGGTTGGAAAGGCCGATTAAAACATTCGACTCATGAACCAGCCGAGGTTTTCTTTTAAGCGCCGCCGCTAAAATCGCGGGAAAGGAAAGATATCCCCCCATTCCCATGACGACATCCGGCTTAAAATCGGAAACGATGTTAAGAGATATTCTTAGAGACTCAAAAAGGCTCGCCGTAAAACGTCCCCAGCCGCTCAAACTTCTTGGCATTCCGCGCAAGGGAATTTCAACGGAGGGAAATCCCTCTTCATCGAGAAATTTTCGCGCGGGGTCGTTTGTCCTCAAAAGAAAAAGCGCCTCCCAGCCTTTTTGGCGCAGGCTTTTGGCGAGGGAAAATCCGGGATAAAAATGTCCGCCCGTCCCTCCCGCGGCAATCAGTATTTTTTTCATGCGACTTTCTTTTGTCTGGAGATGTTGAGGAGAATTCCGACTTCGATAAGGCTGGCCAATAGCGAGGAGCCCCCAAAAGAGACAAAGGGGATGGGAATTCCCTTTGTGGGCAAAAGCCCGACCGACATTGCCATATTAAAAAAAGCTTGGAGCGAAATCAGCCAGGTAATGCCGGCGGCAAGAAGGCTGCCAAATAAATTCGGCGCGTTTTTTGCGATTTGAATTCCTCGGAGAGCGAAAAGCACGAAGAGAATAATAAGGGCGCTAGCGCCGATAAGCCCCAGCTCTTCGCAGAGAACCGGGAAAATAAAATCGGTGTGCGGAGTGGGCAGATACATGAGTTTAATATTGGAAGCGCCAAGCCCTTGCCCAAAAATTCCGCCGCGCCCTACCGCGATGAGAGATTGCGCGAGCTGATATCCCGTGTTTTTAGCGTCGTGAAAAGGAGAGAGAAAATTGAGCATGCGGGCTCTTCGGTAAGGGAAGCGAATTAATTCATATGCGATGACTGGAATGGACAGCGAAAGCGCCGCTAAAATATGCCGGAGCTTGACTCCGGCGGTAAAGAGAAGGCCCAGAGACACGGTAAAGATAAGAACGGGGGTTCCCAAATCGGGCTCTTTGGAGATAAGAAATATAATCGGCGAGAGAAGAACGGCCGGAATTAAAAGTCCTGAGATCGGAGAAGATCGG
>JAKAQV010000176.1 GCA_021819565.1 bacterium
ATCTTTTTAAGTCCCTTGCGTCTGCCAGTTTCGCCACCTGCCCGCTTTTAGAATCTTATCATTTTCAGGGTTTCTCCCCAGCCGCGGCTATCATATCAATATTGTAAAATGAGGGCACGAGCATGGCTGAACCCAATTTGGTGTTGGAAAAAACGGCGTCGCAATTTTTTCTGCAAAGCTGGAATTGGGCCTTGCGCCATCTTCTTTTACTCTTGGGCTTGGCGGTCGACATTTTTGCCGTCGCCTTCGCTTTTTATTCCGCCTATTGGCTGAGATTTCATTTTCATCCGCTTTTGCGCTTGATTCCGCCGCCAATGGGGCATATCTCTTCCTGGTCCGATTACTCTGCGATTTTTCCGGTCGTGGTTCTTATCTGGGTGGCCGTTCTTTTTTTTGGGGTTAAAATCCATCAAGAGCCTCCCCTTCCCACGGAAGATAAAATCGTGCGCATTCTCTCGGGTTCTTTTAAGGCGACCATTGTCGTCATGGCCTTGAGCTTTTTATCCAAAAGGTATTCCGATTCCCGTCTTCTTCTATTGATGACGGCTCCGCTAGCTTCCTTGTATTTGACGGCGGATTCAGCCTTCCTCAATTGGGTTCGCTGGCGGATTTTAACGCCTCTGGGAGACAAGGATAAATTGCTCGTGATTGGCGAAGGAGCATTATCTGACTTGATTAGCCAGAAAATCGCGCGCCTTCGGCATCGCCAGATCCTCAAAAAACCGCCTCTGTCTCGAATGGAAATATTAGACTTGGCGCGTTCGGAAAATGTCAGCGATGTGTTGCTGGTAGAGGCGGATTTAACGCAAGAGGAAATGGCGTCTTTGGCCGAAGGACTTGAGTCTTTGGGCGCGCAGATGCGGGTGGTTCCCAGTCTTTTGGAGTTGCGGATGGGGGAAGTTCAGGTGGATGAATCCCTGGGGGTTCCCACGTTTTATTTTAAGCACGGATCTCTTTCGGGGGAGAATTTTGTCATTAAGCGTATTTTCGATATTCTCTTTTCCGCTTCGGTCTGCATCTTGGGGTTTATTCCCTTTGTCCTCATCGCCATTTTAATTAAGATTGACTCTGAGGGTCCTGTTTTTTTTCGTCAAAAACGCTTGGGGCTTCGCCGCCGTTTTTTCCACGCGTTCAAATTCAGAACCATGGTTGTCAATGCTGAATTGAAACTTGATGAAATGGTGGCGGCGCATCCTGCTAGGGCGTTCTTCAAAATTAAAAATGATCCGCGGGTGACTCGAGTTGGAAAATTTTTGCGCCGGTTTTCATTGGATGAGTTCCCCCAATTTTTAAACGTTCTGATGGGGGATATGAGTGTCGTCGGGCCGCGGCCTTTACCGCTTAGAGATATGGACAAGCTAAAGGAAGATTTTACGTCCGCATATAAAAAACGTCTCAGTGTTTTGCCGGGAGTTACCGGGCTTTGGCAGGTTTCCGGGCGTTCAGATCTATCCAATGAGCAAAGTGTTGCCTTGGATATCTTTTACGTCGAACATTGGTCCTTGGGCCTGGATATTAAAATTATTTTAAAGACCATTCCCGCAGTTCTATTCGGAAAAGGCGCGTATTGATTCCATGCCCAAAATTCAATCTAAAAACTGGCTTTTAGCCGCTTTGTGCTTTTGGGCTTTTCTTCAACCCCTCTCCATTGCCGGCGCCAATATCGCGATCGCCTTGATTCTATTGGGGCTCTTGAGCCTGCGGGTTAATAGACTTCCTTCCTTTAAAGATTCGGCTTTGCAAAAACCCCTTTGGATCTATATTATTGTGGGCATTATTTCTAGCGCTGTGATGGCCGGATTTAAGAACGGGCGGGGACCGTTGGGAAGAGACCTTCAGCTTTTGGCGGATTTTTATATTTTTTCGCTCGCTTTTGGGATTGCCAACGGATTTGAGACGTTTTATTTTTGGATGATTGGTTTTTCCATTGCGGCTTTCCTGGGTCTTGCGGAATTTGGCCTGTGGAAATTTTTCCCGATAGCCGCGTCGCATTTTAACGAAAAAATTTTAAGCTCTCACTTTTGGTCGGCTTTTTACGCGACCAACCGCGCGCATGGGACAATTCACCCCGTCACTTTCGGCGAGTTGATGGCCATGTCAGGGCTTGGAATTCTGTCTTGGAGAATGACCAGGCGTCGTCAAGGGGAAAAAGAAAAGCCCTGGACGATGGTTTCCGGAATTTTGATTCTTTCCGCCTTGGCTTTGAGCGGAACCCGAGGCGCGTGGATGGGGTTTGCGGTCGGCCTTTTGGTTTTGGCCGCTTTGGACTTTCGACGGGTTGTTTTTGAGTTTTTTACGTCGCTTATCCTGATCGTTTCACAATTTTTCTTGAGTCCGCGCTTCTCTCAAGTTTCGGGGGGCGCCCTGAGCGATAGGGAAAGCAGTTTTAAAATTCATCTCGCCTTGTGGAAGTCAGCCTGGAAAATGTTTTTAGATCACCCGATTCTAGGCGTGGGTCCAGGGCGTTTTGGAGTCTTTTTCGGCCGATATCATTCCCTACCCTTTGGGGGGCAATCCACCTGGGGAAATGCCCATGATCTTTATCTTCAAAGTCTGGCCGAACGCGGAATTATTGGCTTTTGCGCCCTCGGGTTTCTTCTGGGGAGCATGGTTTTTCAATCTTTTAAGATTTACCGCAAGGAACATTCTTTTTTAAGCCTTTGGTTTTTATCCTGGATCGTCTCTCTCATTTTTATGAGTTTGACCGAAAGCGCTTTTCAAGTCGCGATGATCTGGATGCCGACGATCGCCCTTTACGCGTGGATGGAGAGTCGCAATCGAATCAATGAGAGGAAACAATGAAAGGAATTATATTGGCCGGCGGCAGCGGAACGCGGCTATATCCTCTGACCAAGGCGATTTCAAAACAGCTTCTGCCCATTTATGATAAACCGACGATCTATTATCCGCTGTCGGTTTTAATGCTGGCCGGAATTCAGGACATTTTAATTATCAGCACTCCGAGAGACCTCCCCTTGATTCAAAATCTCTTGGGAGACGGAAAGGCTTGGGGGCTTAGGTTTTCATATGCGGAACAACCGGAGCCCAAGGGAATAGCCCAGGCGTTCATTATTGGCAAGGATTTTATCGGGACCTCGCCCGTTTGCCTGATCTTGGGGGATAATATTTTCTACGGCCATGAATTGGCGCCTACTCTTGAAGAAGCGGCGAAGCTTAAACAGGGAGCTTTGGTGATGGCCTATAGATCGGA
>JAKAQV010000177.1:0-817 GCA_021819565.1 bacterium
AAATCGCGATGGTTCAAATCGCTCGGAATCTATCTGCGAAAAATGAGTTTGAGGCCAAGATGCTTTTGCAGATACACGATGAACTAGTTTTTGAGGTCCCAGACCAAGCCGTCGGGCGTTTTTCTCTTTGGGTCAAAGAGAAAATGGAGAAGGCGGTTTCCTTGGATGTTCCCTTGGTCGTGTCCGTTAAGGCCGGGCGCAATTGGCGAGATTTGGAGGTTTTAAGATGAGTCCTGAAGTTTTTTCCCATGAGCCGATGAATTACCGGCGGCTCCCCCCGGCCCTTAAGTCTTTGATTATCGCTAACGTCGTCGTTTTTATCGTCGCGACCTTGGTTGGGAATTCGTTTTTCGACCTTTTCGGTTTGGTTCCCCACCGCGTTTTGGCCGATCGCTGGGTTTGGCAGCCGATTTCGTATTTGTTCGTTCATGGCAGCATCATGCATTTGCTTCTCAACTTATTCGCGCTTTGGATGTTCGGCGTTCCGGTTGAGGCGCAGTGGGGCCCCAGAGATTTCTTGAAATATTATTTTATTTGCGGGCTCGGCGCGGCGGCGGGCTCTATTATTTTATCTCCCCATTCGATGTCTCCCGTCATCGGCGCCTCGGGCGCGATTTACGGGCTCTTAGTCGCTTTCGCGATGCTTTATCCCGACGCCGTTGTGTATCTTTATTTTCTCATTCCGGTCAAGGCGGCCCATGTGGCTATTTTGTTTGGCTTGGTTGAATTTTTCGCCGGAGCGACCAATGCCACCCCGGGAATCGCGCGTTTTGCCCATTTGGGTGGAATGATCACGGGATACCTCTATCTAGATCGG
>JAKAQV010000177.1:827-3167 GCA_021819565.1 bacterium
TTCCGATCTCTCAAGATTAAGGTTAAATCTTTATGGAGAGATTCATTCTCCCAGGGCGCTATCAGGCCCGGAATTAGGCGCGCTGTCAAGTCTCCTTCTCGCGGAGAGAATGTTTCCCAGGATAATCTCGCTTCCTCGATGACTGAAATCGATAAGATTCTCGATAAGATTTTAGTCAGCGGTATTGATTCGTTGACGGAAGAAGAAAAGGCGATTATGCGCCGCTATTCCAATAAGGGAGGAAATGCCTAGTGCCTAGGCGCTTTTTGGTGGGGCTGACCGGCGGCATGGGCTCGGGAAAAACGGAAGCTCTGCGCCAATTCTCAGCCCTGGGGGCTTTGACGATTTCTCTCGATCAGATCGCGCGGTCCCAAGCTCTTCCCGGAGGACCGGCTTTTTCAAAAATTGTCAGGGCCTTTGGTCCGGGAATTTTAGATGAAACGGGGCGCATCGATCGCCGGAAACTGGCTGGACGGGTTTTTCCCAGCGGGGCGGCTCTAAAGCGTTTGGAAAACTTGACGCATCCTTTAATCTTAAAAGAAATGCTCAGGCGCATGAGTCGTTTCTCTGGAATCGTGGTCGCGGATGTTCCGCTTCTTTTCGAGGGATCTCATGAAAAATATTTTGACGCGACCATGGCGATTCTCGCGCCTATTTCGCTGCGGCTTTGCCGCGTTTCAAAAAGAGACCCGCTTTCGCTTTCGGAGATAAAAGAAAGGATGTCTTCCCAGATTTCGGATAAAGAACGCAGGAAGCGCGCGGATATCGCGATCGATAACGATGGCGACTTAACCGGCTTTCGCCGGAAAGTCGCGGAGTATTACCGGGCTTTTTGTCTGATGGCAAAAGCCAAGATAGGATCATTAGGAGAATAAGTATGGAAACGACAGCTCAAGGTTCGCCGGCCCAAAACCCGCCGCAAGCTCAAAATCCCCAGCCAGCAGTCTCTCATTTGGATGCGACGCAGCTTTCCAAAATGACGGTTGCCGGCCTTTCTCAAATCGCCAAGGATTTGAAAATAGAGGGCGTTTCCGGCCTTCGGAAACAAGAGATGATCGCCAAAATCCTTGAAGGCCAATTAAAGGCCAACGGCATGATTTATGACGAAGGCGTGCTTGAAATTTTGCCGGACGGCTTTGGCTTTTTGCGCTCCCAGGATTATAACTATCTGCCGGGTCCCGATGATATTTATATCTCGCCTTCCCAGATTAAGCGTTTCGGGCTTCGTAAAGGGGACACTGTCGGCGGGCATGTCCGGCCGCCGAAAGACGGAGAGAGATTCTTCGCTCTTTTACAGGTTAAAAAAATTAACGGGGTCGAGGCGGAAACGCTCAAAGACAGAACTTTTTTTGACAATTTGACTCCGCTGCATCCGAATCAGCGCTTCACTCTTGAAACGGAAAGAATGGAATTGACGACTCGCTTGATGGACTTAATCTCTCCCATCGGCAAAGGCCAAAGAGGCCTGATTGTCGCTTCTCCCAAGACCGGAAAGACGGTTATTCTCCAAAAAATCGCCAATGCTATCGCGGCCAATCATAAAGGGGTCGTCATTATGGTCTTGTTGATTGATGAGCGGCCTGAGGAAGTCACCGAAATGCAGAGGAGCGTTAAGGGAGAAGTGGTTTCGTCGACATTTGACGAACCCGCCGATCGGCACGTTCAAGTCGCCGAGATGGTGCTTGAAAAGGCTAAAAGGCAGGTCGAGCTCGGGAAAGATGTCGTGATTTTACTAGACTCAATTACCCGTTTGGCTCGGGCTTATAATACCATCACTCCGTCTTCCGGGCGGGTTCTTTCCGGCGGAATTGAAGCGACTTCTCTTCAAAGGCCGAAACGCTTTTTAGGGGCGGCCAGAAACATCGAGGAAGGCGGATCTTTAACCATCATCGCGACCGCTTTAGTCGATACCGGAAGCCGCATGGATGAGGTCATCTTTGAAGAGTTCAAAGGAACCGGCAATAGCGAAGTCTATCTGGACCGGAAGCTCGCCGATAGGCGCATGTTCCCCGCTTTTGAGATCAACCGCTCGGGAACGCGCAAGGAAGAGCTGCTTTTATCGGAAGATGAAATCAATAAAATGTGGATTCTGCGAAAGGTCTTGGCTCCCCTTTCCTCGGTCGAGGCGATGGAGCTATTAAGAGACAAAATCCTTCAAACCAAATCAAACGCCGATTTCTTGAAATCAATGGAATTGTCAAATTTAAGCGAGGAATAATTGGCGTTTAAAAAATTTATTTTCTTCGCTTTAGGCCTGAGTTTGGGGCTTTCCGCCTTTGCCGCCGCGGCTTTACCGGAAAATTGGCTTAGCTATTCCGTCTTGACTCCCGCGGGTCCACA
>JAKAQV010000178.1 GCA_021819565.1 bacterium
CCGAGGAAAAAAAAGATATTGAGTACTACCAAGGCTACCGCGAAAAAGCCTTGTCCCAAATTCAAAGCGCGCAAAATCTGACCGCCAGCGCCAAAAGCCTGGCCAATACGCTTTCAGCCACGGAGGTTCATGACCGACTCATCTCGATACTCTCTTCCCGTTTTCCCGCGGCACAAGTTGAGATTGTCGCCTCTCCTGGTCAAGATCCGCTCCTCAATTTCGCGCAAGCGCGAAATGGGCCGACACTCATCCGGGATGCCTGGGCGGACAAGCGCTTTCACAATCTTTTGTCTCCCTACCGTTCAGGGCTAGCCATTCCAATTAAGGTCATGCGCCAAGCCGCGGGCTTTCTTAAAATCACCTCCAAAGACCCCGATGTCCTTGGAACCGAAGAAGTTAAAGCCGCCGAACTCTTCGTCGCCATGGCCGCGATGAGCCTTGAAAATATCCGCTTTTACGAGCAGGTTCAGGCCCAATCAGTGCGCGATCCCTTGACTCAACTCTACAGCCACCGGGCCTTTCAAACCCAGCTTCAAGAAGAGCTTCTTAGGGCCGGCCGCAGCCAAACCCCCTTGTCTTTGATCATGATGGATATCGATCACTTCAAATCCTATAACGACCGCTACGGGCACCCGGCGGGAGACGCGCTTTTAAAAACCGTCTCCGCCATTCTCAACTCGTTTGCCCGCCCGGTCGATTACGCGGCGCGCTACGGCGGGGAAGAGTTTTGCCTGATTTTGCCCAATTTCGCGCATGCGGAAGCCGTTGAAATCGCCGATCGCCTTCGCTTGAGAGTCTCTTCCCAACCCTTTTTCTTCCAAGGCGAGAAAAGTTCTGTCACCATCAGCATCGGAGTGGCGAGTTTTCCGCAAGACGCGACCACCGCCAGCCAAATTATTCGGGTGGCCGATGAAAGGCTTTACCAGGCCAAGCACGGCGGGCGCAACCAGGTGGTGGGATGAGCGCTGTCTTCCCGGTTCCCGATTATTTTTACTGGTTCTTTTCATTTCTTTGCGCTTCTCCGGCTCTTATTTTCTGGAGCGCTCAATTTCCCAAGAAACGCTTGACCTGGACTGTCTTGGGACTTATCTTTTTCTTGGGCTCTTTGACCGCTCTGGCGGCTCCGATTCAGATTAAAGCGACCGCCCTCTCTTGCCTTTTTTGGTCGGTGACGGCGGCTTTTTGGGCTTACACGGAATACGCCAAGGATCAAAAAAAAGACGCCGCTTCCAAGTCTTCGTTGGAAGAACTCATTAAAAAATCGGAAGAGACGTCTTCTCGCCTTTCCGATCTAAAATTAGAGATGGTTAAAATCGAGCGCGAGCAAAAAAAGACCTTGGCCCTTTACGGCGCGGTTAAAAGCCTCGCCCAGGCCCTGGGCTGGGAAGACACCAAACCCATTCTTGAATCGGCCGTCGAGCAATATCTCGGGGCGACGTCTTACTCTTTCTATGTCGGCTCTTCTGGCGGAAATTCCGATTTCGACATGCTCTTATGCCGCGGCCTTCACGATTCCCCGGGCTCTTCCGCCGCGTCCCTAAAAAAGTGCCTCGGCGAACACTCCCTCTCTTACCGCCAGGTATGCGTGATCCACTCGCCGGAAGAGGCAATCGTCGTCCCCTTTGAGGATAACGGAGAAGTTCTGGGGCTTTTTTACTCTCGGATTCCCCATGGCGCGAATTCCGATGAATTTCTGAAAAGCTCGAAAATTTTCGCCGGCGAAATCGCCTTCGCATTCAGAAGACTCAAGCTCTTTCAGGACGTCGAGAACCTCTCTCGGATCGACGGGCTAACCGGGGCGCATCGCCGGGGAGAATTCGAGGAAAGGCTGCGTCATGAAATTATCCGCGCGCGCACTTTTAAGACGACCGTTGGAATCCTGATGCTCGACATAGACCATTTCAAGAAATTAAACGACCGCTACGGACATCCCTTTGGCGACCAGGTTTTAAAAAGAGTCGGGGAGATTTTAAACGCCTCGGTCTATGAAACCGATTTTGTCGCCCGCTACGGCGGAGAAGAATTTGTGGTGATCTTGCCGCGCGCGGAACCCGCCGGAGCCCTGAGAAAAGCCGAGACGATCCGGGCGTCCATAGAAGCTGAGAAATTCTCCATCGCCTTTGAGACGGTTTCAGCGACAGTTTCAATTGGCATGTCGCATTTCCCCCGGGACGCCTTTGAGCCGGCCGCGCTACTCGCCGAAGCCGACAGGGCTCTTTATGCGGCCAAGGCCGGCGGAAGGAACCAAGTCGTAGACGCAAGCCAGGTCAAGAAATCGCAATAAAAAAATAGGATAATGATATCGAAGACCCTAAGCCTCGCGATAAAATAAAAGGAAAATATGGATACTCCCACTCCCTCTGAAACCAACAAGCCCGAAGAAAAGCTTATTAAAAAAAAGCTCGTCAAAACTCTCATTGCCGTTTATTCTTTAACCATTCTTTTGGGCCTATTTCTGGCGTTAAAAAATCGCCCTTCGAGTCCCGCTCTTAATCTCACTAGTCAAGCGGCAGGGTTTCTTAAATTCTCCGAGAAAGGAACCGTGGGCGTGGTCAAAATTCACGGACCCATTTATTTCTCCGACAGCGCTCAGCCCTGGGAAGACGCGGGAGCCGAGAGTTGGGAAAGGCAAATGATCAAATTATCGAAAAGACGCGATGTCAAGGCTATCGTTCTCGATATCAATTCTCCCGGCGGAAGCGTCGGCGCGGTTCAAGAACTCTACAGCGAGATTCTCCGAATTCGCAAGACCAAGCACATTCCCTTTGTCGCGTCTTTCGGTGATGTCGCCGCTTCCGGCGGATATTACCTCGCCTCCGCCTGCGACAAAATCGTCGCCCATCCCGGGACCCTGACCGGATCTATCGGCGTTATTTTTGACGCGACCGACCTCCAAGGCCTGTTTCACAAGATTGGGGTTAAAATGTCTCCCATCAAATCCGGAAAATTTAAGGATATCGGGTCTCCCGCGCGGGCGATGACGCCGGCGGAAAAAGATCTTCTCCAGAAAATTATCAACGATACCTACGAGCAGTTTTTGTCGGCGGTCAGCCTCGGACGGAATATTCCCCTGGAAAAACTCCGCCCCATCGCCGATGGGCGCATTTTCTCCGGCAATCAGGCGCTTAAAGATCATCTCGTCGAT
>JAKAQV010000029.1 GCA_021819565.1 bacterium
GAAGGGCCTTTTCAAAAGGCATGACTTTTATATCGTGGCTTTGGATGAGTTCAAGTCTTCTCTCAATGTCGCTGGTCACATCCGGCGGGGCTGAACCGGCCCAGAATGGCATCCACTTAAACCCGTTGTATTGCGGAGAATTGTGTGAAGCGGTAATGACCACGCCTCCCACGGCCTTGTGGGAGAGAATGGCGTGCCCGACAACCGGAGTCGGCGTATCGGCGTTGGCGAGAATCGTTTTTATGCCTTCGAGCGCGAACACTCCAGCGACTTCGCGGGCGAATTCCTCCGAGAGAAACCGCCCGTCAAAACCAATGACGACTAAGGGCAACCGCGGCAGGGAATTTCCACCCACGAAAGATTTATATTCCGCGCTCAAAACCCCATATTCGGTGTTTTCTTTAATATGATTGGCCAGGGCGGAGGCGACTTTCCGCACGTTGAAGAAATTAAATTCATCGGCGATGACGGCTCGCCAGCCGGATGTTCCAAATCGAATCATAAAAGCCTCTCTTATCTATGCGAACTGAACTATGGTATCAAAAAGGAAGAAACGCCACAAACAAGGGCTTTGGCCTAAGAAGCGCGGGGAAAATTCGATTTCAAAGAATCGCCGCATGAGCGGCGGCTGGGGCGATCATTAAGCCGATTCCCAGGCCGATAAACATTCCAACCATCATGTTGACGGATGAATCCTGGCCCTTAGGGGTCATGGCTGCGCCGATTCCGGCTCCAAAAATGACTCCGACGACGGCTAAGGGAGCTAGATGAGACGCCGTTATCATTAAAGCGATAAACGAAATAGCAAAGACGATTTTTCCCACCGAGGATTCTTGGGCGTTCGCTAAAACCGCTTTTTGCATTGAGGGCGCGTCAGACGAGGAGACTTTTTGGAGGGAGGCCGAAAGGGCCGTAGAACTATCCGCAAAAGCGGAAGACAGCGTTTTCCACGCCGCGATATCATCGGAAGAAGCCTTGTTGTTTGACAAGGCGTCCGCGATTTGAGCGCTCACGACAGACATATCCTTTAAGTCTTGCGCCGCCGCTTGTCCGGCTTCTTTTAGTTGCGCCCATTTCGCCGCGTCTATTGGAACGTTTTTACCCGCTAAACTCTTGTTTACATTGATGATATTTTGGACGGCGGGAATCAATACATTTTTGGCCTCTCCCCCGATGCTGCCAGCGGTCATCGATAGATTTCCCAAGGCTTCCGAGTCTACCCCGCTGGGATCGGTCTTTAAATCCCTGACAACATCTTGAGCGCTTTGATAAACGCCCATTTTTTTGATCATGAAGCTGACGGTTTGAGCCTCATTGAGCGCGCTTTGAATAGCGGTTTCGAGCGCCGCGCTATCATTATTAGAGGCGGGTGCGGGCTGCTTTTCAGCGGAATTTGGAAGCGGCACTTCCTCGCGAGAACGCTCGGTCGGCGGCTCGGCTTGATTGGAGCCTGACAAGTCAGGTCCGGCCGCTTGTGATAAATAATTTTTAAGGACAAATTTCTTGCGCGCGGCGAAATTAAAGGAAGAGGCCCTGGTTTTCGCGTAGGCCGGAGCGAGTTTTGAGCCGTCAAAGAGGCGGGTAAAACCGCTAATCTTATCCGATATGGAATCGGAAACTTTTTGAGAAATCGCCGCGTGGATTTGCTTGAATTTAGCCGTGAATGATTTTGCCGTCTTTTGAATCGCGGTCCCAAGTCTCTTGGTCGCCGATAGGGATTTTGCCGCCGACAGTTTCAGTGCGGATTTTATCTCAGCGCTTTGACTTACGTTTACCACTCTCTTTGCCGCGTTTTGAGGCAAAGCTTCCATCAGATTGTTCTCGCCCTTACTGAAGGAAGCGTCCAAAAAGTTTTGAGCCGAGTCCATGCCAATATTTTGTATCTGCGCTTCAATGGAAGTGGGCACGAGAGGGATAACCGTTTCGGAATGGGCGGTTTCGCCCCCAGCATTAACATCCAGAGCCGCGGCCTGATAGGCCCCGATTCCAGGCGCCAGCATCGCGATCAAGGCGCATAAGGCCCCCGACAAAACTTTTTTCACATTCTTCATTTGATCATACCTCACACTTATTACTATGGCTTAGGGTACCATTCTCCGACGAAAATGACATGGGCCAAAAGGCCTAGGTGGGTGACAGCAAAGGACCTATATGAAAAGAAGGTTGAGATAATGCGCGATTTTAATTTTTTATTGCGTTGACGGCGATGTTTTGTTATCATCATTAAGAGCCTTAGCGCTCCATTTGGGAGATGACAGCTGAAATTTCTATGAAACAAGAGACGACTCATTCTAAACTCGACGTTGAAAAATTATCCGAGGGCCTTTTTAAGGTCAAGATTCGGGACGGCAAGGGGTTTTTCAAAATTGGAGTCGAGAAGCGCCCAGAAGAAGCCAATTCCTTGTTTTTAGAAATCAATGGGTCCCGCAAATTTGAAATAGGAAACGACTGCGATACCTGCCATTTTTGGTTTAAGCTTCTTAACGATCCGCGTTTGTCGAATCAAAAAAAGATAGCCAATCTGCCTAAAAGTTTTCAGACCCCCCGCCCTCTAGATGAGCCGCTGATTCGGGAGATGGAGCCTCTTCTGGAGTTGATGGAAAAAGGGGAATATGATGTTTTTGACAGCACCTTGCCCTTGAGCGGGCCTTATTCAGGCGATGACGAGGGATCGTATTTTTTTAATAACGAGTTCCTCGAGATTTGGGATATCGAAAATCCGCGAGAAGAGGGCATTGTTCCGGGTTGGAACTTTTATGAAAGCGCGCGTCCGCGGGTTTTCCGGCATACAGAATCAAACTTGCTGGAGAAACAATTCGATTTTATTATTCCCCTCATTCAAAGGGATTCTCTTAATGAAGAGTACGTTAAGATTTATCAAGAAATGATCGCTGGCGGCGATCGTCCGCGAATACTTCTCTTGGGGCTTTATCAACGCCCGATTCCAAGTTCGGTCCAAAATGGAAAAGGGGCGAACTTCCATTCTTTCTTCGCCGGCTTTGTATTGGACGGCCATCATAAGCTGGCGGCTTATCGCCGTGCGGGGGTTTCCGCGAGATTTTTAACGATTTTATCCCATAAGGCGAGTAAATACTTCCTTCTTCCGGAAGAAGGAACCGCGGTCAAGCAGAAATTTGAAGAAAGACTTTCCGCGCTGGCCCATTAAATTTCTCCACGCCGGAATTTTGTAGAATAAAGGGACGGTTAAACTTCTCATTTGACTGTCAGGAGAAAAAATATGTCTCACTCGAGCAGACTAGAATCCGGTTTTACAGGCCATCCCAAAGCTTCAAACAACTCTCGGTCTTCCGGGATCGTTAAAATATCCGATTATTTCGGATGCAACGTCTTCGGTCCGGAAACGATGAAACTCCTTCTCCCTAAAGAGATTTACCGCAAACTTCAAGATTCCATCCAGAACGGGAAAAAAGTGGATATCGATGTGGCCAACGCGGTCGCTTTGGCGATGAAAAAATGGGCGGTTTCAAAAGGCGCCACTCATTATTGCCATTGGTTTCAACCGATGACCGGGGTCACCGCGGAAAAACACGACAGCTTTATCGATCCGGTGGGAAATGGGAAGGTTTTGGAATCCCTTTTGGGAAAACAGTTGGTTCAACAGGAACCGGACGCGTCGAGTTTTCCTAGCGGAGGTTTGCGCAGCACCTTTGAGGCGCGCGGATATACGGCCTGGGATCCGACTTCTCCCGCTTTCTTGATGGATGTTCCCGGCGGCGCCACTTTGTGTATTCCGACTATTTTTGTCTCTTACCGCGGAGAGTCTCTGGATACGAAAACTCCGCTTCTTCGCTCTCTTGACGCTTTGAACCGCGCGGCCATGGGAGTTTTAAAATATTTCGATCCATCGGTGGGGAAGGTTTATTCGACCTTGGGAGCCGAGCAGGAATATTTTTTAATAGACCAGTCTTATTATGAGAATCGTTTTGATTTACTCTTGACCGGTCGAACGCTCTTTGGCGCGCCGTCTCCCAAAGGGCAGCAACTGGAAGACCAATATTTTGGATCAATTCGGGAGAGAGTCTTTGAATTCATGACGGATGCGGAAAGCGAGCTTTATAAGCTCGGGGTTCCTTTAAAAACCCGTCATAATGAAGTGGCCCCGAATCAATTTGAATGCGCGCCAGTCTTTGAAGAAACCAATGTCGCCGTCGACCACAACCAGATGGTGATGGACGTTCTAAAGCGCGTCGCCGCTCGGCACGGCTTGGCGTGTTTGCTTTATGAGAAGCCTTTTGCCGGGGTCAATGGGAGCGGAAAACATTGCAACTGGTCCTTGGCGACCGATAGCGGGAAAAATATTCTTTCCCCAGGGGACACTCCCCATGAGAACCTGCAGTTTTTGACCTTTCTTGTCTCAATCATCAAAGCCATTAAAGAGCATTCCGCCTTGTTGCGCGCTTCCATCGCCTCTTCCGGAAACGATCATCGCTTGGGCGCCAATGAAGCCCCGCCGGCCATCATGTCGGTTTTTCTGGGGGAGCAGTTGACTTCTGTTCTTGAGGACCTCGAAAAAGGCGTTACTTCCAAAGGAACCGATGCGGAATGGATGAGTTTTGGAATTGACCATATTCCTGCGGTCCTTCGGGACAACACCGACCGCAACCGCACTTCTCCGTTCGCTTTTACCGGAAATAAATTCGAGTTCCGCGCCGTGGGATCGGCGTTCAACAATGCCGTTCCTCTAACGGTCTTAAACTCCATTGTGGCTTCGCAATTAGTTGAGACAAAGAAAGAAATAGAGGCGCAGCTTAAACTCAAAAAGCCGCTCAAAGCCGCGGTCCTTGAAGTCATCCGCAAAACTTATAAAGAGAGTAAGTCCGTTTGTTTTGAAGGAAATAACTATTCTTCTGAATGGGCGAAAGAAGCCCAGAAGCGCGGTTTACCCAATATTACCTCGACTCCTCATGCTCTGGAGGCATGGCGCTCTAAAAAATCGGTGGAGATGTTTGGGACTCTTAAGGTTTTGTCCGAGTCCGAGGTGGAGTCGCGCTATCATGTCCTTCAAGACAAGTATTGGAAGGAGATTGATATCGAAGCCAAGGTCATCATTGAGATGGCTCAGACTCAATTGATTCCCGCTGCGGTCGAATATCAGACTCAATTGGCGGATTCTCTGTTGAAATTGGGGAAACTGGAAGACGGAAAAATAAAGGTTTCCTTCCAAAAAGAGCTTCTCAAAAAGGTGTCTGGCTTAATTGAAGAGGCTCAAGAAGGAATTGAGTCTCTTAAAAAGCGAATAGAAAAGGCGGCGGTGTTAAGCGACGCCCATGATCTCGCCTATTTCTACTGCGACGAGATTAAGCCCTTATTTTCTCCCCTCAGGAAAACCGTTGATGAGTTAGAAGGGCTGGTTCCCGATCACTTGTGGCCGATTCCCAAATACCGAGAGATGTTGTTTATCCTTTAATGAATAGCGATCAAGAGACTCTGGAAAAAAACGTTTGGGAGGCCCTTAAAACCTGCCAAGAGCCGGAACTGCGCAAAGACATTGTGTCTTTGAAAATGATTCAAAATCTCTCTATTAAAGAGGGAGTGGTTTCTTTTGATTATGTTTTAACGACGCCGGCGTGCCCGCTCAAAATGGAAATGGAAGCGGAAGCCATGGCTGCGGTCAAAAAAGTTCCCGGCGTCGTCGATGTCCATATCCGGATGAGTCATGACGTGAAAAAAGACCCGCGGCTTGAGAATGTCTTGCCGCCGGGGATTAAAAATATCGTTGCGGTGGGTTCCGGAAAAGGGGGAGTGGGAAAATCGACCGTTTCCACCAATTTGGCCATAGCCTTGGCTTTGGAAGGAGCTTCGGTGGGTCTTTTGGACGCAGATATTTACGGCCCTAATCAGCCGCAGATGATGGGGGTCGGAGACAAAACTCCAGAGGTCGGTCCGGATAAGAAGATTATTCCGCTTGAATCTTTCGGGGTCAAGCTGATGTCGATGGGTTTTTTGATGGATGCCGATGCCCCGGTTATTTGGCGCGGCCCCATGCTTCACAGCGCGGTCGTTCAGTTTTTAAAAGATGTGGTTTGGGGGGACTTGGATTATTTGGTGATTGATTTGCCCCCTGGAACCGGAGATGTCCAGCTTTCTTTGTGTCAATCAGCTCCGATTGTGGGAGCGGTTCTGGTCACCACTCCTCAATCCATCGCTTTGTCGGATGTCCGAAAAGCGGCGGCGATGTTTGAAAAGTTAAAAGTGCCTTTATTGGGGGTTGTCGAAAATATGGGCAGTTTTGCCTGCCCTCATTGCGGACAATCAAGCCATATTTTCTCGGAAGGCGGAGCTCGCTTTGTCTCGGAAAAATACCAGATTCCCATTTTAGGAAATATTCCGCTCGATCCCGCGGTTTGTCAGGCCGGAGAATCGGGCCGACCGCTGGTCACTCTTGAGAAATCCGCGACCGCCCAGGCTTTTCGCTCACTGGCCCGGCAGGTGGCTGCCCGGGTGAGCGTCGTCTCGGCAAAAACCAAACCTATTGAAATAAAAATAAAGGCCTCTACGGCCAATGAACAAAACAAGGAGGCGATGATATGACCCAAACGACTGTTGCCGGACCCGCTTCGGAAACGACTCCGATTGCCATTGGAGCTACCGCTCCGGACTTTACCCTTCCCGATCAAGACAAGAATAATTTCCATCTGGAAGATTACAAGCACAAAAAGCCCGTCGCTCTTTTTTTCTATCCTTTGGACTGGAGCCCTACTTGCTCTAAAGAAAATGTTTGCTTTACCCAGGACTTGTCGCGCTTTTCCAAATATGCGGAAGTGGTCGCGATTTCAACTGATTCGACCTGGTCCCATAAGGCTTGGGCCGAAAAAATGGGGCTTAAACATCGACTCTTGTCGGATATGCACCGCAAGGTGGTCAAGGCTTACGGGTTTTATCACCCAGCCGGAAACATGGGCCAAAGGGGAACGGTTCTCATTGATAAAGATGGAAAAGTGGCTTGGGTTAAGGTTGAAGCCGATATCACCAAAGAGCGCAATTATTCCGAGGTCGAAGAGCAGCTTAAGAAGCTTTCCTAAGCGGAGGCTAAGCGGGGCGCTTTTGCCGTCCACCGGACGGTTTAAAAGGCGCCCCGCGTAATTTATGTTTATCATTGCCCGCTATCTCTTGCGGAAGTTCATCCCTTTGTTTTTCCTCAGCCTCATGGTTTTGGTCGGGATTTTAATGATGAGCCATTTTTTGAGGCTGTTTAGTTTGGCGGTCATGAAGGGAATTCCGATTTTGTGGGTGATCGGCTGTTTTACCCGGCTTTTGCCTTTTATCCTGTCCTTGGCCCTGCCGATGGCCTTTTTGGTTTCGATTCTGCTCAGTTTCGGAGACTTGTCCCAAGGAAGCGAGATCATGGCCATGCGCAGTTGCGGGATTTCTTTTTGGGGAATTGTCTGGCCTTTTTTTGTCGTGACTATTCTTCTGTCCGCGACTCTGTTTTATCTCAATCATAAAGCTAGTCCCGAGGGTTATCACGCCTTTCGAAAACAATATTTGCGCGCTTCAAGCCATATCAATCATATTGATCTAGAGCCGGGTTCATTTTTGATTTTGGGGACTTGGAAATTATATGCCGCCAAAACCGATAAAAAGACAGGGCATATGGAGAATGTCTATCTTGTGGATATTTCAAAAACCCGCGATTTGCGCATTGTTTCTCCCGAGGGACGCTTGACGGTTCAAAAAGCCTTGGGGGCTAAGCTCGTGTTGAAAGACGGCTCGATTTTTTTCCCCAATTCAGATCCCACGAAACTCACGGTCGGACATTTTTCCACTTATCAGGTGGATATTCCTTTGACCGAAGAGGGAGGTTCTTCCTCCATGGATATTCCGGAGATGAATTCGCGGACCTTGATTGAAAGGATTCACAATCCTAAGACGACACCCCAGCATCAGCGCGAGTACCGCGTGGAGCTGGCGGTCAGAAGCGCGGAGGCTTTGTCTCCCTTGATATTTTTTTTAATCAGCGTTCCTATTGGCGTCGGGCTTGGGAGGGACAGCCGGGCGCGAAGTTTCGCCCTCAGTTTGGGGATTTTGTTCGCCTTCTATGGACTTCTTAGCTTTGGAATCGGGATGGGGAGAAGAAACCCCAAACTCTCCGATATCGCCCCTTGGGCGGCGGACGCGGCCGGGCTCGTCGCCGGGATTTTTCTTTATATCAGGGCCTCGACTTTGTGATCAATACTTTTTCTCGGTATATGTTCCGCCGTTTTTTGGCGCCTTTTCTCTTTGGAGTTTTTCTTTTTTCCCTGCTTATATTTCTCGGCGACATGTTCGATAAAATGAATGATCTTTTAAAAAGTTCGGCTTCCTTGGGGGTGATTTTAGAATTTCTCTGGTTGGAAGTTCCCTATTGGACCGGCCGCGTGATTCCGATGGCGACCTTGCTTGCGACCTTAACGGCCTTGATTGGATTTGTGCAAAGCGGAGAATGGCTGGGGGCGGAATCTTGCGGGTTTCAGACGCGCTCTTTTTGGGTGCCGATTTTGATTTCGTCCATCTTTGTTTCTCTATTTAGCTTTGCCTTTCAGGAGACCTTATTTCCTTTGTGCTTTAGACAGGCGGAACGCCTCTGGCAGGTCAAGATTCATCCGGAATGGGAATGGAATCAGTATTACAATATCGCTTTAATCGGCGCTCCCGATGAATTTTTACAGGCGACTGTCTTTATCGCGGGCCAGGGCCTGATGCAGAGGCCCCTTCTTGAAAAGATGGGTAAAAACGGGGTGGAATTTCAATTGGATGCCGAAAAAGCCCTATGGGATTCTTCTCTTAAAAAATGGATTTTTTATCAGGGGGTGTTTAGAAGTTTTTCGGGAGGGCGTTTTAAGGAAGAGGTTTTTTCCAAGAGAGACTCCGATTTGGATGTTCCGCCCAAGGATCTGATTCCCAGGACGAAAAATCCGGATGAGATGAGTTTAAGGGAGTTAAGGCGCTATTCAAAAAGAATGGCGGCCTTGGGAGTGTCTCCGCTTGAGCTTGAGACCGCCGCCGACTCAAAAATCGCTTATCCCATCAGCAACTTCATTATTTGCGCCCTGGGAATTCCGATTGCCCTTAAACTGAGAAGGCTTCCCAAGGCTGGAATTTTCTTCATCGCCCTAGCGGTTTCGTTTTTGTATTTATGGCTGATGGAAATATCGAAAGCTCTGGGTTCCAGCGGCGTCATTTCTCCGCTTGCTGCGGCTTGGATTCCAAATCTAGTTTTCGGCTCTCTGGCGGCGGTCGGTCTTAGCCTTTACGGGGAGCCGTCCAGTCTGTGATTTATTGATACCGAATCAGCTCGGTGTCAGGGCTTTCATAACCCGGCCCCGCGATCGTGGTTTTGATCTCTCCGACAAACGGGGCGTAGTAGGTGTATTTCCAAGAGAGAGGAAATCTCCCGTAAGCTTCCTTGACTTTAAGGCATCCGGAAAAAACTCCCGCGGCGGTTTTCACCACAGAAGAGGTAGAAATAATCTCAAAATACTTGCTATTTTTTCCGCCGCTAAATTCCCATCTTTGTCCGGCATGGAAAGGATATTTGAGTATGGGAATCGAGGACGCGCCCTCGACACGAAAAACCGACCAATCCTTTTTTTGGAATAAGAATTTCCCGCGGCGGACTAGATTTTTACCCGCGTAGAGAGAACTGACGATGGCGTTTTTATCCGCTTTTCCGCCCAGAGTTTTCCATTCGTCTTTCATGTTTTTGCCTAGGCTTAAACTGTCTCCGTATATCCAGGTTCTTCCGGGTTCTAAAGGGAAATAATCCGGACAGCTTAAAATTCCGAGGACCGCTTGTTGAAACCAGGGATTTTTGGGAGGCAGATCGCGCGCGACCGATTCGTAATCGGAAACCGCCTGGTCGCAGCGGTGAAAGACCTGGGCCTCGATATCTCCCCGACGAAGCTTCACTTCTACGGCGCGGGAAGATTTTGGCGGCGAAATCTTTAAAAATTGATTATAGAGATTAAAGGCCGCGATTTTGTTTCCAACTCCGTCCTCTAACTTTCCGACGTGGTAGTCATATGAGGAGCATCCGGCGAAACTCATCAGACAAAGAAGATAAAGGAAGTTTATTTTTTCCATTGTTTGCCGATTAAGATAAGAGCCCATGGGCGCGAAAACTAAAAAAACCTTTTTTAGATACGATGAGGTGATCTAAAAGGGGAATTCCCAGAAGTTCTCCAGATTCTTTAAGCCGCCGAGTCGCGGTTTTATCTTCCGGAGAGGGAGAACAATCTCCCGAGGGGTGATTATGCGCGACGATAAGCGCCGCAGAAGAGTGGCTGATGGCGGGCGCGAAAACTTCTCGCGGATGGACTAAACTCGCCGACAAGGTTCCTATGGAGACGGTTTCCGATAGGATTAGCTGATTTCTTGAGTTTAAATAGAAAGCCAAAAAATTTTCCTTTTTCGCGGCTTTGACCGAAAAAGGAATCTGTTCCGCCACTCGTTCGGGGGCGTCAAGAATAGGCGGCATCTCTGGCTCAAAATCCGTTTCAATGATAGATTCCGTTTTCGGATTTTCCCGAATGAGAGGATTAAGAATTGAAATTAAAATCCCGGCCAAATCCTGAGCGCTCAGAGGAGCTTGAAAACCTTGTGGGAAAGCCGATATTGGGGGTTTCATGGAATTGAAGCAGCGATGCGAGTTAATTTGTCCGTCTCCAAGGAAGAAACCAGAACCATCCTTAAGGAATTTTTCTGCCATGTCAGGGTTTTGACTTCGCTGTCGCGCGAGAGATAAGCGGAGGCTCCATTTTTGAGGGAGATTTTTTCTCCGCTCATTTTAGAGCCTAGATCTTTATACTCAAATAGAGAAATGGCGTTAATTCCGTCAGAGAATTCTTCTTGAATGACGGGATGTCCCTGGTGAACGAGAGTTCTGATGTGGTCGAGCGCGTATCCAAAAGGAAGCCAGGAGGGAGTCAGGGGAGCGATTTTAAATTGCTTTTTTGCGCTTTGAAGAGAGATATCTAAAGACTCTTGAGCGGGATGAGATTTCTTGGGAGGTTTAAAAGCGAACCATTTTGGGGGAACGGGTTTTTTAACGAAAAATCTTATCTTTTTGAAGTCGGATTTAGACTTTAATCGGCCGGAATCGTCGTAGACTTCGGTTTTAAGAATAACGCCATATTTAGGATCAAGCCAAAATATGCGGGACAGGGAATGATTTTCCTTGGAGAATAGTTTGATTTTAAAAGCGCGTCTTCCGGCGGCATGGGAGGCCTTGGGCGAAGAAACGTCGTAATTGGCCTTAAGAGTATTTAATTCTTTTTGATTGTCTAGGGGAGCCGTGGGCGGCATTTTCCAATATTTCTTCGTGTCCCGGCGATAAATCCATTCTTCTTTATCGTTTAAAATCGCGATTTCCTTGACCTTCCCGTTGGAGCCGAATACCTCGCGGCGGTAAAAATGGGGTGGGGCAAAACGAATGGAAGTCACAAAAGAGCCGCTGGATAAATGAGAGGAGGCTGTCAATTCCATTTTGCCTTGATAAGGAACGGGCGATCCTTTGAGACTTTGGGCGATAAGGTCCCAGGAATTAGGCGTAATGTGTTTTTGGGGCGTCCGGGCCTGGAGAAAAAGCGGCGTAAAGACTACCCACAGGGCCCAGAAAACCGCGTTTGATAATGGATTTCCCATCTTCATTGGATTTCCTCGGCTCTCGGAAGGGCCAATTCCGTTTGAGATAAAGGGAGGCTCATCGCATATTCATTGTGAGCGGCCAATATCCAGTTCAGAGAAGGTTCGCTGGAAGGCTTAGGGAAAAATCGCGATCTAAACAAAAGTAAAGCCATGGCGGCGGCAAAGCCAAAACTGAGGGTTAAAGAAAGCCTCAGCGGCCAGGCGTGTTTTATCTGATTTTGAGGTCGTTCTTTTCGTTTGAGAGAAGAGATAATTTCTTGAGCGAGGCTTTCCGGCATGGCGGGAATATACTCTGTAGAGGCGGCGCCCTTTTTTAAAAGAAGAAGTATTTCTTTTTCTTTCTGGCAGGCGGGGCATTGAGCGAGGTGCATGAGGGTCTGTTCTTTTTCTGTGCCCGTAAGTTCGCCGTCCACCAAGGCGTTGATATTTTCTTCCCAGACTTCGCACGTCATAAAGGGACCTCCTTAAATCGCTCTAAAAGCTTTATTTTTAACGCGCGCCGGGCCCGGGCGATGCGGGACCTGACTGTTCCCAAGGGACATCCCAGGGTTTGGGCGATCTGTTCATAAGAAAAGCCCTCCATATCGCAAAGAGTGAGAATGGCGCGGTATTCGCCGCTGATTTCCCGAAGACATTCTTCGACCGTCTTGGCCGTTTCCCGCCTCAGGAGCCGCTCTAAAAGAGGTTCTTCTCTATCCGCGAGCTTGTCGGCGAAGGTTTCAAGCCCGTTTTGAGGGTTAATGGGCGCGTCTAAAGAAAGGTTGAGAGAGCTTTTTCTGGAGACAGAGTCATAATAGATGTTTCTGAGGATCGTAAAAAAATAGCGATCGAAAGACTGGGAAGCGTCATAGCGTTCCCAGGTGCTTAAAACGCGCGCAAAGGCTTCTTGGACCAATTCCTTGGATTCCTCCACGTTTCCGGAAAGGCGATAGGCGAAATAGTATCCCTTTTCGGCGTATTGTTTAATTAAGCGATCAAGCATAGCCTTGAATGAGACCTCTATACTGATACGGATGAGCCGCCAAAAAGTTCCCTCATTCGTCGAGAACGGCTTTATTGTAGCAATTCTGTTTTTCCCCGGCGGGCCGGCTATTTAGGTATAATGATAAAATCGGTGCGATACCCAAGTGGTCCAAGGGGACGGTCTGCAAAACCGTTATTCGCGGGTTCGAATCCCGCTCGCACCTTCGATATTCAGAGATAGAAAGTCGATTAAAAAAGAAGAGATTTTCCGGCGATCAGAGTTCCGAGTAAAAAAAATAAAACTAGTGAAATATCCGGAGATCTCTTGCTGGGCCGTTAAAACCCTGCCCTCAATCTCGAATTTTTGTCCGTGAATTTCCCAGGATAAGAGAACCCTGGACCCAACCTTGAGGGGCGCTAAGCTTGTTAATGCCGCTCCCTGGGAAGACAAGCCCGTCAGTCTTCCCCAATCTTCCTCCCGGGAGGGATCTGAAACGACAAGAAATCTCGCGGGAACGGCTCTGGGCAGAACGGTTTTTCTCATAAAGGATTGGGCTTTTGATGCCGAAATAGAATCGCTTTAGCTGAGCCGGCTGGCAGGCTTTGGGCGACAGTCCAGAAGTTTTTTCCGTCAAATCCAAGTCCCGTGGGAGCGTATTTCCCATTGGAATACTCGGGAAGCGGGGTTTTCGAGATAATTTGATCGGGGTGATTGATGTCGTGAAGGAGTATTTCTCTGTCAGGACCGTCTAAAGACCACAGGGAGTTGTGGATAAAAACAAGCGCGGTCGCTTGCGTTCCGGGATAGGGATAAGACGCGACTTCGCTTAAGCGAGAATCGGTGAGTCTTTTTGAGAGTCTTTTAGTCGCGCTGTTATAGGTCCAAAGGTAAAGCCCGTCAAAGGCGATAGCCGTTGTTTCGGGAACCTGATTGTAAGATTCAACTGGGGTGAGGCTGAGGTTTTTGAGCCGACGAACGATTTTTCCCGAGGCGTCCACGGTCCAAATGGCGTTGGGAGTCACGGCGATGGAAACGGGCATCTCATTGGGGAAATGAATAACCCGTTTGACGGCCCAAGAGCCTGTCGAATGCTCATAAAGAGACTGGCTGAACCAGTCGGCGACCCAGGCGTTTTCTCCGTCAAAGGCTAGGGCCGAGGGATAAAAATAAGGCAGAACCCAGGAATTTCTTTGCGAGAGTTGAGCCTCTCTAAGGGTTTCCGCGTGTTTGTGAATTATCCAGCCCGTAAGTCCCAAGGCCAATAGGGCCGTAAAAAAGAAAGCGTAAAAATATAATCCGCGAAGCGATGCGGGGGGGACCAGCGAAAGAGAAACGACGGGAAGTTTCCCGGCCCGGTTGAGGGCGGCCCTTAATTGTTCCTTGCCCAAAGGAAAAGAAAGGACTTCTTCAGATCCCAGGAGCATTAATTTAACGGCGCGCTGGGCGTCTCTGGAACTCAGAATGGAAATAACGGGCTTTTGAGGAAATAGAGAAATAGTTTCGCGCACAATTTCCTCAAAAGAAGAATTTTCTTCCAGGACCATGATGAGGCGCGGGTTTTGGGATCCGATGATTTCCTTAAGGCCGGCGAGATTGTCGACTCCGTAAACCAGGACCCCGATTTCTCCCAAGAGAAGCGAGATCTCGCGTCTTTTTTCCTCGGAAGAAGACAAGAGCGCAATTGAGATCATAAATCAAGGCGGCGGCGGAATCGTAAACACGCTTCCTTCTTCGGGAATGCCGCGATTTATTTTATCTTGATTGGCGTCATAGATCACTTCCCAATCATCGGGGTTGTGATAGTATTTTTTCGCCAGAGAGCGCAGGGTATCCCCGGCCTCAATTCTATGCTTTTGAGGCCAGAGAGCTTTGGGGGCGGCTTTAGGGCGCGGAAGCGCTTGCGGTTGCGCGGGAGCGGTGTTGAGAAGTTGGTTCTTTAACTCGGATTGTTTAATTTGGTATTTCAGTTCGTCATTTTTCTTTTGAAGGGTTTGATACTGGTTTTGAAGATCCTTGACGCGGGATTCCAAGACGTTGAGTTCTCCCGAGGTGATGTCTTTGCCGGTTTGAAGAGTTGTAAGCGCGGTTTGGGTTTGAGATTCTTTCTCGCCCAAGGACTGAATTTCTTCTTTTAGAGATTCCGCTTCCTGGGCCGCGTTTCCGACAAATTTGCTCCAGAAAGACGGGGCGCCGAAGAAATAATTGAAGCTGACTTCATACCCTCCGCCTTGGCGGTTGATCGAAGAGGTCGGGAAATCCCAAGCGACATCCAAGGTCACGGGGGAGAGATCGATTCCAAATCCGAAGGCCCATTGGGGAATGCCGTCGAGCTGAAAACCCTTTCCGGTTCTCAGTTTAAGAAGTCCCTCATCAAAGGAGGCTTCAAGCCCCGGGTAAAACTCAAGCAGATGCTGTTGTTGATAGATATCTCCGGCCAGGGTGAGCCATTTATGCCAGGTGTAGGATGATCCGAGATCAAGAGCCGCGGGGATATTGGATTCCGTGGTTAGATTCATGACCGT
>JAKAQV010000179.1 GCA_021819565.1 bacterium
TGTTCGCCCATTAAAGCGGTACGTGAGCTGGGTTCAGTACGTCGTGAGACAGTACGGTCTCTATCTACCATGCGCGTTAGGAAACTTGAGAGGAGTCGACCATAGTACGAGAGGACCTGGTTGAACGGACCTCCTGTATGCCGGTTGTCCCGCCAGGGGCATAGCCGGGTAGCGGAGTTCGGTAGGGATAAACGCTGAAAGCATCTAAGCGTGAAACCCGCCTCAAGATAAGGTTTCCCGTCCCGCAAGGGACCTAAAGGACACCGGAAGACTACCGGTTTGATAGGCCGCAAGTGTAAGAGCCGCGAGGCTTTCAGCGAAGCGGTACTAATTGTCCGTGCGGCTTGGCCGTATTCTTCTATCGTCTCTATAATTAGAGAGTGTGAAGCTTGGCTTTCTCGATAAAAATTGCTACAATAATCAATGTAGTGCAGGCGAAGACGAGGCCGGTGATAATTCCGGCGGGGACACACCCGTTCCCATTCCGAACACGGCAGTTAAGCCCGTCAGGGCCGATGGTACTAACGCCCAACTCGGCGTTGGGAGAGTAGGTCGTTGCCGGTCTCGTCTTCTCCTGCGCGATGAAAAAAACTGATGAAACTCACAAAACAACAGAAAACGGAAAAATCGAAATCTCTCGGCTCCGATATTAAGGCCGCCGGGCAGATTTTTTTCACGGATTTTAAAGGTTTAAAATTCGGCGAGATTGACGAATTGCGCGGAAAATTGCGCCCGCTAAAAGGACGCTATTCCGTCGTAAAAAACAGTCTTTTGCGCCATGCCGTTAAAGCCGCGGGCTTGGACGGCGCTATGCCCCAAATTTTCAAGGGCCCGGTCGGCGTCGTCATTTGTGAAGGAAGCGACCCGGTCGCCTCGGCCAAAATTCTAACCGCTTTTGCCAAGCAGTTCCCGAACCTCAAGATTAAAGCCGGTTTTGTCGACAGCAAGTGGCTTAAGCCAGAGGATTGCGTAAAGCTTTCCAACTTGATGTCCAAGCCCGAGCTTTTGTCGCAGTTGGCGGGAACCTTGTATGGCCTGATTTCTCAAGTCCCCTCGGTTCTGGAAGCCCCCATCCGGGATTTCGCTCTGATCTTGGCGGCCTTAGAGAAGAAAAAACAAGCTGGGGCCGCGGCTTAATTACGGTCGGCAGTCCTGCCGGTCCTTAATAAGGACCTTAGGGATAAATTTGCATTGGCAAAGCTGCCTTAATGGAGAACAAAATGGCGACTGCAACGAAAATGTCGAAAGAAGAGATTGTGGACGTAATCGGGAACCTTTCCGTTTTGGAACTTTCCGAGTTGGTCAAGGCTGTCGAAGAAAAATTTGGCGTTAAGGCCGCCGCAGCCGCGCCGATGATGATGGCCGCTCCCGCCGCTGGCGGCGCTGCCGCCGGGGCCGCTTCCGCTGAAGAGAAAACGGATTTCACCGTTTTTATGACCAGCGCCGGCGACAAAAAAATTCAAGTTATTAAGGTTGTCCGCGAATTGACCGGTCTTGGCTTAAAAGAAGCCAAGGATCTTGTCGAAGCGGCTCCCAAGGCCATTAAAGACGGAGTGCCGAAGGCTCAAGCGGAGGACATGAAGAAGAAACTCATGGAATCCGGGGCCGTGATTGAACTTCGTTAGTTGTCGGCGAGAAGGACAGTTTGAAGTTTTTCGCTAGAGGTACAGTCATTGAGACCCCTATCAAGATAGGGGTCTCTTTGTCTATTTTATTTAAAAGTTAAATCTCCAACGACGAGGGAAAAAATGAAACAGATAAATTTTGGTCAGATCCCCCAGGTCATGCCTATTCCGGATCTCTTGGAGATGCAGAAGAAATCCTTTGTGGATTTCATGCAGTTGGGCAAAAAACCGGATGAGCGGGAGTTGATGGGGCTTCAAGCCGCTTTCTTGGACGTCTTTCCAATCGAATCTTCCGATCGGGGAATGGTTCTTGATTTCGTGCGTTACGATTTCGGCGAGCCGCGATATCTTTCTCCGGAAGAAGCCAGAGCCCATGACGCGACCTGGTCTCGCCCTCTTAAAGCGATTTTGCGCCTTTCCTCAAGGCAGCCGTCTGGGAAACTGAAGCAGATTATCGAGCAAGAAGTGGTTCTCTGCGAGATTCCCTTGATGACCGAAACCGCTTCTTTCATCGTCAATGGGGCGGAGAGAGTCGTCGTCAGTCAGTTGCATCGTTCGCCGGGAATCATTTTTGAGGAAGATGAAGAGAAAAAGATTTCTTCTTACGGAAAAAAATTATTTTTCGCCCGCATTATTCCCTATCGCGGGGCCTGGGTTGAATTTGAATTCGACATCAATAACATCCTTTATGTCCGCATCGATCGCAAGAAAAAATTCGAGGCGACGGCTTTCTTGCGCGCTTGCGGCATTGAGTCCGATTCCGATATATTGAAAATCTTTTACCCCTATGAAGAGTTGCCGTTGTCGGCCGCGGATGGCGGGGCTTCTCTTCTTCACCGGATCATCGTTGAAGACGTGATTGATGAATCTTCCGGCGAATTGTTGATTGAGGCCGGAAAAAAGATTACCAACGAGGCGATTCATCGCGTCAAGGAAAAAGGGATTAAATCCCTGAAGGTCTTGAGCGGAGATCCGGAAAAAGACGACGCGACTATTTTAGAGACTTTACGTAAAGATAAAATCCGCACCACCCGGGAAGCGCAGCAGGATATTTATAAAAAACTGCGCGGTCAAGAGTTCATTATTCCCGGACAAGCGGAAGTTTATATTGACAATCTGTTTTTGAGAAATCTGCGCAAATACGATCTCAGTAAAGTCGGCCGCCACAAGATCAACTCAAAACTTTATCCGTTCCTGTGGAACCTCGCTGGGCGCAAAGACGTTGTCGTCAGGCCTAATAGCCGGAAACACAAGGGTTTTTCTCTTCCCGCTTTTGATCGCAGAACCCTGTGCTTGGAAGATTTGATCGCGGCGATGCAGTATATCATCGCGCTCAATAACGGCGTCACTCATTTGGTGGATGGCGTGCCCCAACTCTCCTCTATTCCAGTTCGCGGAGCGGCTTCGGCGATGGAGGCGGCGGATTTTAAGAAAAAATTCCAGGAGTATTGCAAAAATAAAAATGGAGAGTCTTTGGATGAACAGA
>JAKAQV010000180.1 GCA_021819565.1 bacterium
CGATCTTGATTTTCTCGCGCAAGCCTCTCCGGAAGCGAAACTCCGCTATATTCGCGATCTTCAAAAAGAAGGGCGCCTGGTCGCGATGACGGGAGACGGGACCAATGACGCTCCGGCCTTGGCTCAAGCGGATGTGGCGGTCGCGATGAACACGGGAACGCAGGCGGCCAAGGAAGCGGGCAATATGGTGGATTTAGATTCCAATCCGACCAAGCTCATCGAAATTGTCGAGATTGGAAAACAATTATTGATGACTCGCGGCGCCTTGACCACTTTTAGCATCGCCAATGATATCGCGAAATATTTTGCCATCATCCCAGCGGCCTTTGTCGGCGTCTATCCCTCTTTAAACGCGCTCAACGTCATGCATCTCTCAAATCCTCAAAACGCCATTCTTTCCGCCGTTATTTTTAACGCCCTTATCATCGTGTTTCTCATTCCCCTGGCCTTAAGAGGCGTTCGCTATCGCCACGTTTCTGCCGAAGAGCTTTTGCGCCGGCATGTTTTGATTTACGGTTTAGGCGGCCTCATCGTTCCCTTTGTCGGAATCAAGATGATTGACCTTATTTTGAGGTGGATTTAAGATGACAGCCAAAGAAATCCAAAATCAAAGCGTCATTGCCCTCAAGGTCATCTGCTTTTTTACGATTTTATTGGGGCTTCTCTATCCTGCCCTTGTGACCGCGTTCGGACAGGTTTTGTTTCCCCGGCAGGCTCAAGGCAGCTTGATTGTCGATAGCGGCCAGGTCCGCGGCTCGGCTTTGATTGGTCAATCCTTTGACGGAGATAATTACTTTTGGGGGAGACCGTCGGCGACCAGTCCTGATCCTTATAATTCCGCTTCATCTTCAGGCTCTAATTGGGGGCCCAATAATCCCGCCCTTTGGGCGGCGGTGAAAGAGCGGATCGCCTTCTACAGAAAAAATAATCCCTCCTCCAAAAAAATACCCGTCGATTTAGTGACCGCCTCCGGAAGCGGCCTTGACCCCGATATTAGCCCCGAGGCCGCTTTTTTTCAGGTCAAAAGAGTCGCTCATGCGCGGGGAATTTCCGAAGCCGTCGTTCAAAAGCTGGTCCAAGACCATATTCAAACGCGGCAATGGGGGTTTTTAGGCGAACCCCGGGTCAATGTGTTACTCCTCAATCTGGCGCTAGACAGGATTTCCAAAAATACCCCGGTTTCAAGATAGCTGTCGACTTCCTTGGGTCTTGCCTCAAGGGGGCCGAATCGCTACAATGGTAAAAAGATGCCTGAGCGCCCAAACCCCGAAGAAATTCTATCCCAGATTCAACAAGAAGAAAATAGCGAGCTTTTTGGAAAGCTAAAAGTTTTTTTAGGGGCCGCTCCCGGAGTGGGGAAAACCTTTTCGATGCTGGAGGCCGCCCGCCTTAAACAAGAAGAGGGCCTCGATGTGGTGGTGGGCGTTGTCGAAACTCATGGGCGAGAGGAAACTCAAGAGCGGCTGGCTGGCCTTGAGGTCTTGCCCCGAAAAAAAATTCTCTATCACAATGTCGAACTCCTTGAATTCGATCTCGATGCGGCAATCAAGCGCGCTCCGGCATTGATTTTAGTTGACGAGCTCGCTCATTCCAATGCGCCGGGCTCTCGCCATGTCAAGCGTTGGCAGGACGTTCAGGAATTACTCGCCTGCGGAATTGACGTTTATACCACGGTCAATATTGGTCATCTGGAAAGTCTCAATGACATCGTTTCCCAGATTACTGGCGTGACCATTAGGGAGACTATTCCCGATTCGATTATCGAAAAAGCCGCGTCGGTCGAATTAGTCGATTTGCCGCCGGAAGAACTCATCGAGCGTTTAAAAGACGGCAAGGTTTATTTTAGCGATCAAGCGAGAATCGCGGAGAAGAATTTCTTTAAGATCGGAAATCTAACGGCGCTCAGGGAATTGGCGCTGCGGATGACGGCCGAGAGAGTCAACGACCAGGTTCAAGCGCGCCGGGGACAAGAGCCGGATGGAAAAACCTGGCCTACGACCGAGAGAATTCTTGTCTGCGTGGGGCCGGGCCCGGGCGCGGCCAAGCTTGTTCGGGCGGCAAAGAGAATGGCTGCGGCTTTGCGCGCGGAATGGACGGCGGTTTTTGTCGATTCGGCGCGAAGAATTTCTTCTTCCGCGTTTAGAGACTCGGCCATCGAAAATTTAAGGCTGGCCGAACAATTGGGCGCTGAGACGATTACGCTGACCGGCATGGATGTGGCTGAGGAAATCGTCAGTTTCGCCCGCTCTAAAAACGTCACCAAGATTATCATCGGGAAAAACGCTAAAAGAAGTTTCAAGGATTATTGGAAAGGTCCGGATCTTCTTGATGAGGTGATTCGCAAAAGCGGGGAGATCGAAGTTTGCGTGGTAATGGGAAACCCTCAAAGAGTCGTTAAAAGGACGGTCGAGGAAGCGCGGGAAAAATTATCCCTGGTTAATTATGGAATCGCCTTTGGCGTTTTTCTCTTGTGCACGCTGGTTTCTTTTTTGGTTTATGCGCATTTATCCCTGATTAACATCATCATGATCTATTTATTGGGAACGGTCGTTGTCGCCGCTCGGGGAGATCGTTGGGTCTCGATTTGGATGTCGGTCTTAAGCGTTTTGGCTTTTGATTTCTTTTTTGTCGCGCCTAGATTTAATTTCGCCGTTTCGGACAGCCAGTATGTATTGACCTTTTTGATTTTTCTCGCCGTCTCTCTTTTAATTAGCCATTTGTCCGGCGCGATTCGCCGCCAGGCCGAGATTGCCCAGATTAACGAAAGACGGACGGCGGCCCTTCACGGCTTAAGCCGCCGCTTGGCGGTGGCCATTGGGACCGAGAATATCCTCTCCGTCGCGGCGCCCCATCTGGCGGAGGTTTTTGATGGATCGGCCGCTATTTTTCTTCCGGATTCCAAGGGGAATCTCGCCTTAAAAGAGGCGGCTCCCAAGGAAGAAAAAGCCGACGCCAAGGAACTGACTATCGCCCAATGGGTCTATGATATCGGACAATCGGCGGGGTTTGGAACTCAAACCCTTCCATTTCTGGACGCGATCTATTTGCCTCTCAAGGGAGCCAATGCCT
>JAKAQV010000030.1 GCA_021819565.1 bacterium
CGTGCCGGTCCCGGGAGCTTGAAGCGGGTCAACCGCGTCGATGTCAAAACTGAGGTGAAACCCGGCGGTCTCGTTATTGACAATTGACAGCGCCTGCTCCATTACCCGCGCCATCCCCATGCGGTCGATATCTTGCATGGAAAAAACCTTGACCCCCGATTCTCGTAAATTATCGGCTTCACTCTCATCGACGGTGCGAGTTCCCACCAAACACACGTTTTTAGGATCCACCTTGGGCGAAAAGCCGCCTAAGCGGACAAAAGGCGCATGTCCCATGCCGATGAGATGCGCGACCGGCATTCCATGAATATTGCCGGAAGGAGAAGTTTTAGGCGTATTGATGTCCGCGTGAGCATCTACCCACAAAAGGCCGATCAAAGAACCTTTCTTGCGATAAGCCCCGGAAACTCCCGACACCGTTCCCATCGCCAAACTATGATCTCCCCCCAAGGTCAAAGGCAAATGTCCGCCACGCGCGATTTTGCGAACCTGCTTTTCCAAATCGCGGCAGACTTTGAGTATTGCCGGCGCATTTTTGAGCTTCCTGTTTTTATAAGGAGACGGTTCTGGAACGGAAACATCTCCAATATCTTCAACCGAAAGCCCGATTTTCTCAAGAGACGAAATCAACCCCGCGCGGCGAATGGCCGAAGGCCCCCCGGATGCGCCCTCTTTGCTGGCGCCCAAATCGATAGGGGCCCCTAAAACGACGACTCTCCGCTTATTCATGAGGAAATAATCAAACTTTCGCGAGAATTCCTTTCCTGGCGACAAACACCGCCAGATCAATGACGCGGTTGGAATAGCCCCATTCATTGTCATACCAGCCAAAGACTTTGACGAGATTTTTATCCACCACGTCCGTCAATGGAGAGTCAAAAATACAACTAGAGGGATTTCCGGTAAAGTCCTTGGAGACAAGCGGAACCTCGGCATAGGACAAATATCCCTTGAGATCGCCTTCTTCCGAAGACTTTTTAAAAGCGGAATTGACTTCTTCTTTCGAGACAGGCTTGTCGGTCACAACCGTTAGGTCGACAATCGAAACATCCGGAGTCGGAACGCGAATGGATAAACCCGTCAATTTCCCCTTGAGTTTGGGCAAAACCAAGCCAATGGCCTTGGCCGCTCCGGTCGTTGAGGGAATCATGCTCAGAGCCGCCGCTCGCGCGCGGCGCAAGTCTTTGTGAGAAAAATCTAAAACCACCTGATCGTTAGTGTAGGAGTGAATGGTAGTCATCATTCCCGATTTGATTCCAAAAGCCTCGTCCAGCACCTTAGCCAAGGGAGCTAAAGCGTTAGTCGTACAGGAAGCGTTGGAAATAACATGATGTTTAGCCGGGTCATAGAGTTTTTCGTTAATTCCCATGCATAGAGTGATGTCTTCCCCCTTGGCAGGAGCGGAAATAATGACCTTGGCGGCGCCAGCGGAAATATGGGCCTTGGCTTTTTCAGCTTCGGTAAAGCGCCCGGTCGACTCGATCACCAAATCAACGCCTAAGTCCTTCCAGGGAAGTTTCGCGGGATCTTTTTCGGCGACGACTTTAATAATTCGGCCGTCGATCTTTAGATCGTTTCCATGGGCTTCGACATTTCCGCGGTAAATCCCAAAAGTCGAATCATATTTGAAAAGATGAGCCAAGGTCTTGGCGTCGGTCAAATCGTTGACCGCGACAAAATTGAGTTCAGAATTGCCAATTCCGGCGCGAAGCACCAAGCGCCCGATTCTTCCAAAACCATTAATACCCACATTGATCGCCATAAAGTCCCCCTTTAAAGGCCCTGGGCCTCTTATCAACAGCCGACCTCTCTATCCTACCGCTTTAAAAGGCGATTTTCCAGTTTTGCTATGATAATTTCTATGGAATATCCAAAGGTTCGCTGGGGCGCCTTGAGCCTATTGTCCTTATGGCTTAGCGGCTGTGCCTCCTATTACACCCCCAAATCTCTTTATCTGGAAGACCCCTCGCTTTTACCAATCCACGTGACAGTCCCCAATACCCAGGTTTCTGTCGGCATCGTCTTTCTCGATTCTCCCAAACTGGTCCATTTCTTTTTCACCCGGGAAGGTCTGATCAGACAAGACATTCTACCGGTCTTAATCTCGATCTACTCTAAGGATAAACAGATTTATTCGGCCCGACCACGCTCTTTCTATTTTGAAGAAGACGGACGCGTTTATAAGCCCATCTCTCCGGAAGAAGTCTTTGATGTTGCATGGCAAAGCAAACACCCTTATATCGTCGTCAAAAAGACTCTCTACTATACGGCTCTAACCGTCTTTACCATCGTAACCCTGGGCCTGGGATCGATGATCTGGGTTTTACCCACGCCCTTTAAGCAACCCACGCCAGCAGACGATCCCTTTGGAAGAGATCTCGCTTATAAATCATTCCCCAAAAAAGCGCTCATTCAACCTGACACAATGACCGGGGGAATGATCTTTTTCCATATGACCGATAAGATGAAAGATCCGGCTCACGCCGCATTTGTCATCCATTTATCCCAGGAAAATTCGTCTTTTAGCGTTCACTCGACATCGGTGACAATCAAGACCTCGGACCAGGAAGATTCTCAAAACGCCATTGACGTTCTCAAAAATCTCTTTAACTATTGATGAAGTGGACCATCGCCGTTATTATAGGCCTATCCGTCATCGGCACGGCGATTTTTTTAGCGCGTTCTCAGGAGAATAACAATATGGATTCCTATAACAAACCGTCGGATTCGGAACTAAAGAAAAAACTAACATCGCTGGAATACGCGGTGACGCAAAAATGCGAAACAGAACCGCCGTTTCATAACCGATATTGGGATAATCACGCTCCCGGCATTTATGTGGATATTGTCTCCGGAGCTCCGCTATTTTCTTCCCTGGATAAATACGATTCCGGAACGGGCTGGCCTAGCTTCACTAAGCCACTAGAGCCTAAAAATATCATTGAAAAAACGGACACCACCCTTGGGATGACTCGCACGGAAGTTCTCTCTCAAGAAGCCCATTCTCATCTAGGACATGTCTTTCCGGACGGGCCGGGCCCCTCTGGGTTACGTTACTGCCTCAATTCCGCCTCTCTGCGTTTTATTCCGCTCGCGGACATGGAAAAAGAAGGATATGGGAAATATCTGCCGGCTTTTGAAAAAGCGGGGCTTTGGCCGATTAAACCCGCTTCAAAAAAGGAATCTCTTGAAACCGTCGATCTTGCCGGAGGATGCTTTTGGGGCATGCAAGAAATTCTGCGAAAAATCCCCGGAGTGGTTAAAACCGAGGTCGGCTATGAAGGCGGGCATACTCCCAATGCCACTTATGAAGAAGTCCACACTGGAAAAACCGGCCATGCGGAAACGGTTCGCGTCGTTTTCGATCCCAAGCGGCTCAGCTTTTCCGAATTATTAGGCTACTTTTTCCGAATGCACGACCCTACGACTATTAATCAGCAGGGCAATGACGTCGGAACTCAGTACCGCTCGGCTATTTTCTATCACAGCGAAAAACAGCGCGAAATAGCCGAAAAAGTGAAAAAAGAGGTAGAAGATTCCCATCAATGGCCACGGCCCTTGACCACTGAAATCGCTCCCGCCGGGCCTTTTTGGCGCGCGGAAGATTACCATCAAGACTATCTCATCAAGCATCCGCATGGATACACCTGCCACTTTCTCAGAGTGCCGGTTCAAGATTACCCAAAATTTAAAAATCCCACGTAAAACGAAGTTTTTTTAATTATCGGGACGGCGAACGCGCGAACAGTATCCACCCCCGCGTGTCAATTTGATATCCCAATGGTAAAAGCATCGCTTTGATCCCTTCCCTCTGTTCCGGAATCTCGACTTCCATAACGATATTGGGCTTATATCGGCTCAAGAGAGCGGCCGCACCTTTTAAGACTTCATAGGTGCTTCCTTCAACATCAATCTTGAGCAAATCCGGCCCGATCCTCAACTCATGGGACACCGCATCCAAAGTCGAAACGGGAACTTCAACAGAATTTCCCTCAGCGGCAGGTAAAAGCAATGAATGCCCGCCGGACATCAATCGGCTACAGTAAAGATTCGCCCGACCAATGTTATCTGAAATCGCGACGGGAAGAGTAACGACGTTAGAAAAGTTATTCCGTGATATATTACCTTTCAAGAGCTTAAAATTCCAGGGTTCTGGCTCCATTGAAACGACTTTTCCGCCGTCAGCCCTACGAGCGGCTAATCCCGTAAACACACCCTGTTGGGCTCCGACGTCAAATATAATTTGGCGGGGGCTAATCTCAAACCTTCCACCGGGACCGATTTCGTACATATCGTCTTCATAAAGCTCTTTGAGAATCATAAAAGAGGTCATCAGATCGATATGGAAATCCGTCCCATCGGGCAAAATAGCCCGCACGAGGCGGTTGCTCAACCCATACAACCCTAAGAACTCCATGGCGGCACCGTGAGCCGACAAAGGATCCGTTCCCCGCCCAGGATGAATATATCGAGCCCAAAGATAACTTCCCCAATAAGCGCTGGCATAAAGGAGCCTTGGCAGCCGAGAGCCCCCTATTTTCAGTTGGAACCGATAGCTATTGATGATGTTATCAGCCGCTTCTCGGAAAGGCATTGGCAATAGTCTCTACGCTATAAAACGGCCCGCCTAAAACTTTAGGCGGGCCGTCGGTTTGGCTTAGTTTAAGCCGCGACCTTGAAATACTCTTTCGATTTGACCGGATCGGCCTTCATCGTCTTTTTGCCATCATCCCAGTTAGCCGGGCAAACCTCGCCGGTTTTTTCGACTTGCTGGAAGGCTTTAAGAACCCGAAGAGTCTCATCCACGCTGCGGCCCACCGATAAATCATGGACCACGCTATAAGCCACCATTGCCTTGGGATTAATCAGGAACAGACCCCGCAGGGCCACCCCGCCTTCGCTGAGAACTCCATAATCCTGGGCGATTTTCTTTTGGATATCAGACAGAAGCGGGTAATGGATTTCACCAAGACCGCCGTCTTTTCTGTCCGTATTCACCCACGCGAGATGGGTAAACTGACTGTCAATCGAGCAACCGAGAATCTCGCACCCCAGCTTTTTGAAGTCTTCCACGCGATCGCTAAAGGCCGTAATCTCGGTAGGACAGACAAAAGTAAAATCAAGCGGATAAAAGAAAAGAATCAGCCACTTCCCTTTATAATCCGACAATTTTACTTCCTTAAACAGTTTCCCCGACAAGGCCATAGCCTTAAAATCAGGGGCCGGCTTTTGAACTAAAGAATCTCCCATGTTTGAATCCTCCTTTTCCCCATGATACAAAAAATAGCCTGTTTTAAGGGATGGGCAAAATTTAGTTTAATTGACGGATGGAAAACAGGCCGGAAAGGAGCGGCCTTTCTTGGTTGATGGCATCCTTATTAGCCCCTCTCCTGTGATTTCTCTTATCTTTTCTATTCTCCTTTTAGGAACTCCCAAAACATTCGCGGCGGTATCCGCCTCCTCGACGACCTTGCCCGTGGTTCTTTCAAGTTCAAGCCTGAAAACCTCCTTAAAGACATCTTCTTCCACCATCCGCCCCGATTCCATCCTGGCAGAAGCAGATACGGGGTATGCGCTCCCTTCTCCGCCCAAGATATCCACCGATGAAACCTTGACGATTTTCGAAGCTGATGAGGTGGATTATTCTAGTCCTGTCATCCATATGAAGGGCAATATCGTCATCCACCAATCCACGCGAACCATCAAAGCCGATCAGCTGTGGATTAATCAGAAGACCAATATCGGGACCTCAAAAGGATTTCTCATCATCAAGGATTCCGGATCGGCTATTAGCGGAAATCCCGGAAAATACGATTTTGCGACCGAGACCGGAACCCTGATTCACGCTTCAGCGGGATATGGCTATTGGCGAGTCCATGGGGCGACCGCGACTCTTCAGCCCGGGCAAAAAGCCATTTATCAAGACGCGGATTTTACCAGCTGCAATGTTTATCCCAATCCGGATTATCATTTTCACTCAACTCATCTTTTGGTCGTCCCCAATAAGTATCTGTTGGGGTACAATACGACCTTTTGTCTCGGTAAAACGCCGCTATTTTATATGCCCTTTTTTTACAAATCGCTGGTTCCCAAAAACAAGCAAAATGGAACCTTTCATATCACCTCCGACCCCGGATACGACTACCGCAACGGATATTTTTTAAAGAACATGGCCGAAGAAGACTGGAGTAAAACCTTTCAGACCAAGGAATTTTTGGATTATTATTCAAACGAAGGCGTCGGCATAGGAGGTGAAATAGACCATCACGAGAGCAAAAATCAACGGGGTTCCCTCTATTTTTATACGATTCATGAAAATCCACCCAAAACCGTCGGCGGAAATCTCATCTCAAGCGGACTCCAGAGATGGGGCGTCTATGGAGACGAATACGATCAATTAACCAGTTCCCTGTCTTTCCAAGCCCGTATTCAAGCCCAGTCCGATCAGAACTTTAACAATGACTATGCCCGCTCCAATCTCTATCCGGTGGCCAACCAACTCATCAACAGCAGCGCCTTGGTCTACCGTCAAGCCAAATATTTCGCACGGGTCAGCTATTCACGGGTAGACAACGCTTATAATCCCAACGGCGTCAACGGCGGAGGGTTTCAGACTTATTCCGAAAGCGCGCCCCGCTTTGATTTTCAAACCGTGCCCTTGAAATTCAAACATGATCCTCTCATCAACACCTTTAGCGCCTTTGAAGACAATACAACGCAACAGGGGCAACCTTTCTTGCAACATTCAGCTGGAATTAACTGGCAAGGCTCGAATGTCTACCGCATGGGCTGCGGGGTCAATTTTACCCCCACCTTTCAATATTCAAGCACCTATTACAGCAAAACCAATCCTTATAATCAAATAAGCAATTATGCGACAACCAACCCGACCGCCATTTCAACCAATGTATTCATCAACGATTATTCCGCCTCCGGGGATCTGCGTCTTCCCACCATCGTTGGAGACGTGGACGTCATTCAGAGTATGACCGGACGCAGCAGCCTCAACAGCTTCGGTCTTGACTCCAGCGCTCCAGACCACGGAATTCAAAGCGAAATGGCGACTCTTGAGGACGTCTATACCTTTTCTCCCACTTCCATGTTCCGGATCACCTCGGGCTATAACGAACAGCAAGTCACGAACCAGCCGATTCCCCTCAATCAGAGAATTCAACCCATCGCCGAAAATCTCACCTACGTGACCTCCTCGGGAATCAACATCACTCAATCCAATACCTATCAGTTCGATGGCGGAGAGCAGTCTTT
Source organism: bacterium (assembly GCA_021819565.1). Taxonomy (GTDB): domain Bacteria; phylum Elusimicrobiota; class Elusimicrobia; order UBA1565; family UBA9628; genus JAKAQV01. The sequence goes on from JAKAQV010000030.1 coordinate 7,267, forward strand.
TCAACTCAACCTCATGAAAGGGCAGGAAAAGAGCACCCATTTTGGGATATCGGCGGGATATGCCCCGGTCGTTCCGGGCGTGAGCCCTCAGACCTACACGGTTAACACGGATTTTGGCTGGGCTCCCGCCTCTTCGACCTGGCATGTTTTTCTCATCACCAGATCCCAAGCCGTCTCAAACGCCGGAGTCGGACAAATGCAGGCATTCGCCCTTTATGACAAAGAATTGACGGTCGTGAGACTCTGGCATGATTTTATAGGAACCGCGCAATTTTTGTTCCGCCCGGGAAACGTCAAACAGGTCTCTTTTAACGTCACTCTCCGCCTACCGGCCGGAGGGCCACCAACGAGCAAAGCCCAGCAGCAACAAACCGACTGGGAATCGGAATGGTATCCAGAAAGGCAGCGCCCAATGACCCGGCTGTAACCTTGGGCCTTATTCCAAGGCCAATAGAGCGGCCCCGATGCATCCGAAATCGGAATTCTCGGTCATGCGAATTTTGGCGCGCAAAAACGGCAATTTAAACGGCTCTTGAGAAAGCTCTTTCTTGAGAGGATCCATCAAATGTCGGCCGGCCGCGGAAACCCCTCCCAAAAGAGAAATTCCATCAGGATTAAAAATCATCACTAAACTCGCGATTCCCGCGGCTAAATAGCGCGCGGTCACCGCCCAGACTTCTTGAGATAAAACGTCTCCCATCTGCGCGGCTTCGCTCAGATGTCTAGGCTCTAGCGCGTTGGGATCCGCGCAAAGAGAAGAGAGAATCTGTCCTTTATCCGGAGACTCAGAAAGCATTCGGCGGGCGGTTTTAATAATTCCATATCCCCCCGCGTAAGCCTCAAGGCATCCTCGGCTGCCGCAATGACAGAGTTCTCCGCCTACGGCCACTCTCATATGCCCAATTTCTCCCGCGCTTCCCGCCGATCCGCGGTAAAGTTTCCCGTAACAGATGATACCGCCGCCCACTCCCGTTCCCAAGGTAAGCCCCAAGAAATTCTCTCCTTTTCTCTTAAAATCTAAGGCATAACAACCCCAGACCGCGGCGTTGGCGTCATTTTCAACGATGAATTTTCGCGCGCCCATCTTCTTTGAAAACGCTTTCTTAAAGTCGAAATTCGGCCAACCTTTCAAATTGGGGGCAAACAAAATTTTTCCGGATACGGGGTCGACCGCTCCGGCCAAGGCAAGACCAAAGCCTTCCGCATGAACCTTTAAGAGTTTTTCCATCTCGAGAACGGCGCCGGAGATTCTCGATACAAAATCCCTGGGGCCCAAGGATGATTGCGTGGGAACTTGCTTTTTCGCGAGAATCTTTTGATTTTTCCCCAAGATCGCGATTTTAGTGTAGGTTCCGCCGACATCAACGCCAATGGATATATTATTTTTTCCCATTTTAAAATCCTCTCTTCGCTAAAGACTTCCGCGCAAAATCCACCAAATAGAGGGAACCGCAAACAACGAGGGTTTCCCTCTCTTCATTTTGCCAAATGTCTAAGCTCTCCTCAAGATTATCCGCCTCTAAAACCTGAGCGAGCGGAAAAACCTCGCGAGCTGTTTTCGCAATATCCGATGATTGAGCCGCGCGAGGATGCAGAGAAGAGACCGCGACTATTGAACGCGCCTGTTGCGGCAAGGACTTAAGAGATGCGTAGATGTCTTTATCTCTCATCATGCCTATAATCCACACAGCCTCCGTTTGGGCCCAGGGAGACTTTTCCCAGGTCTTTGAAAAATTTCGCATCGCTTCAGGATTATGCGCTCCGTCTAAAATCGCCATCTTTCCATCAGGGCCGGGGATAACTTCAAAACGGCCCGGCCAAGAAACCAAGGAAAGCCCTTTTTGCATATCCGCATGAGAAACCTTTAAATCCTGATTCCGGGTTAAATAAGATAATACCGCCCAAGCCAAGGCGGCATTTCCGCACTGGGAAGCTCCTAAGAGAGTCAGTTTCGCTTCTTCTCCCCAAGGAGTCTCAAGAATCTGACTATTGTTTCCCCAATCAATTTTTTTGACAGACCAGGAAGTCTCAACGACATTCAAAGGCGCTCCAAGGGACAGGGCCTTTTCTTGAATTGAAGACAGGGCCGTCTGCGGCAATTGCGGACAAAACACCGCGCAGCCTTCTTTGATAATTCCGGCTTTTTCACGCGCGATTTCTTGAAGGGTGTTTCCCAACCAGTTAGTATGGTCGAAATCAATTGAAGTAATCACCGAAGCCAAAGGTTTTTCAATCACGTTGGTCGCGTCCAAACGGCCCCCGAGCCCGGTCTCGACAACGGCCACATCAATTTTTTGCTCGGAGAAATACTGAAAGGCTAGCGAAGTTAAAATTTCAAAATAGGTCAATTCTTTTTCTGGGTCAAGACGCAGAATTTTCTCTAAAAGCCTCTTAAAATCTCCTGTGGAAATCCACTCTCCATTGACGCGAATCCGCTCTCGAGGACTCTCAAGGTGCGGGGAAAGATAAAACCCGGTTTTATATCCCGCGGCGCGAAGCGCTGACTCTAAAATCGCGCAGGTCGAGCCTTTTCCATTAGTCCCCGCGACATGAATGGAACGAAAATCTTTGTGGGGATATCCCAACAGGGACAAATGCCTTGAAATGCGCTCCAGGCCGGGAACAATTTTATGCTCTTGCCGCTCTTCAAGAGCTTGGAGAGATTTTTCGAGAGTCATTAGCGCGCCGGATTAAAGCCCCTAAAGCCGATAATTTGTCTTCAATTTTTTCATAGCCGCGGTCGATATGATACACGCGCTGTAAAACGCTATGCCCTTCAGCGGCAAGAGCCGCCACCAAGAGCGCCGCCCCGCCGCGAATATCGGAAGCCATAATGGGAGCGCCAATTAGTTTTTTAACTCCAAAAATCCGGGCGTGATTGCCATGAACGGAGATGGAAGCTCCCATGCGTAAAAGCTCGGCCGCATGGAGAAAACGATTCTCGAAAATGGTTTCTTCCACTTCGCTTTTGCCCGCGGATAAGCACATCAAGGTCATCCAAAGGGCTTGAAGATCGGTGGGAAATTCCGGATAAGGGCCGGTCTTAATCGAAATAGGTTTTAACGCCTTTCCATTGGAAATAACCGTTATTTTCCGAAGCCCGGTTTTAATTTTAACTCCGCAAGCGCGCAGTTTGGCAATGGGGTCTTTGAGATGCGTTGGGTCAGCTCCCAGAAGCTCAACGTGACCCTGCGTCGCGGCGGCGGCAATCATAAAGGTGCCGGCTTCCAAGCGATCGGCAATGACGGAATATCGCGCGCCGTGCAAAACGGGTTTTCCCAGTACGGAAATCCTCGAATGTCCCAAACCCTTGACTTTCGCTCCCAGAGAAATTAAAAACCTCCCCAGGTCTTCAATTTCCGGCTCTCTTGCCGCATTTTCTATGATTGTCTCTCCATTCAGAGCGGCCGCGGCCATCATTAAATTTTCAGTCGCTCCGACGCTGGGAAATTTCAGCCGAACCCGACCCGGAGACAACTCTCTCGAAGAGAGAATAATATCGCCCTGATCGACCAATTCCCGGGCTCCCAAGGCTTTAAAACCATTGAGATGGATATCAATCGGACGCAGCCCAATAGAACACCCTCCAGGAATCGGAACCCGCACCACGCCAAAGCGCGCCAATAGCGGACCGGCAACCAAAACGGAAGCGCGCATTTGTTTGACCAAATCATAGGGGGCATGGGTTTTGAGCGACGCCTGAGGTTTGACGGTCACTCGCGAATTTTGGGAAATGACTTTTTTCCCAAGACTCTCAAGCAATTGAAATGTCGTTCGGATATCTCTGAGCAGAACAGGGACATTCTCGATGACGCAAACTTCATCGGTCAATAAGGTAGCAATCAAAATCGGAAGCGCCGCATTTTTAGAACCGCTGATTTTTACCCCGCCCTTAAGAGGCTTGCCGCCGTCAATAAAAAATTGGTCCATGTTTAATCCTTTCGGGCCAGCGCGAAACGCTCAATTCCCGCGAAATCTTTTTTAATTTCCACTTGTTTAAAACCGCAGTTTTCCATGATTTTTTTAACTTTAGATCCCTGATCAAATCCCATCTCAAGGGCCAAAAGTCCTTGAGGCTTTAAATGTCTCGGCGCGAGGGAAATAATTCTTCTCAAATATTTAAGGCCGTCTCGGCCGCCGTCTAAGGCCGCGCGCGGCTCTTTTAAAACTTCGATTTCAAGTTTTTTTATTTCGGAGCTCGGGATATAAGGCGGATTTGAAATAATTAAATCTAATTGCCGGCCTTTTAATTCCCAATTCCGCGATAGATCTTGATCAAGCGCAGACACTCTTTTCGCCTCCTCAGGATAAAGAGCGAGGTTTTTTCTCATCCATTTTCGCGCGCGAAGACTATTTTCCATCGCAAAAACGCGGGATTTCTTAAAACGGCGGGCCAAAGAAATGGCGATGGCGCCCGAACCAGAACCAATATCTAAAAATGAAAGCTCCTCTTTTTCCCGTCCGCGAAATTTCTTGAAAACTTCAACGAGGAGTTCTTCGGTTTCAGGTCTAGGAACCAAAACCCCGGGGCCGCAGAGAATTTCCAAATCAATAAAGGGCTGAACGCCTGTCACATAAGCCAAGGGTTCGCGAGCGGCCCGACGGTAAATCAACGTTAAAAACCGTTTCTTCTCTTGCGGTGAAATGACATCAACCAAGTCTCCCTGAATTTGAGCGCGCCCCACTTTGAGCACGTGAGACAAGAGAAATTCAGATGAAGCTTCCGCTTCGGGAACATTTCGCTCCTTTAAATACGTAAGGCCTTCTTTCAAAACCGAAGGCATCACGAGTTTTCTCCTCCATTTTTTGACGCCTCTTCTCTTAAGGCCTCCAGAACCGGCCCAATGGCGCCTTCCATTAAAACCGGTAAATTATGCCAAGAGCGTTCTAGGCGGTGGTCGGTGAGGCGATTTTGGGGGAAATTATAAGTTCGGATTTTTTCCGAGCGATCTCCGGTCCCCACCTGAACCTTTCTATTTTGAGACACCTTCTCTTCCTGTTTTTGACGCTCCGCGTCATAGAGTTTAGAGCGAAGCATCGCCATCGCCTTCATCTTATTTTTAAGCTGGGAGCGCTCATCTTGGCACTGAACCACAACTCCGGTCGGAATATGGGTAATGCGAATCGCGGTTTCCACTTTATTGACATTTTGTCCGCCGGCCCCGCCGGCGCGATAGGTATCTATTTTGAGGTCGTCAGGACGAATCTCGACATCCACCTCTTGCGCCTCCGGCATTACGGCCACAGTCACCGTCGAAGTATGAATGCGGCCGGAGGCCTCCGTCTGCGGAACGCGCTGAACGCGGTGAACGCCGCCTTCGTATTTAAACCAGCCGTAGACCGGCCCTCCTGAAATATAAAGGACTGCGGATTTGAGCCCCTTAAGGCCGGTGGAGTTGGCTTCCATCGTTTCCACTCTCCAACCTTGATCTTGGGCAAAGCGGCTGTACATCCGCAATAATTCCGAGGCAAACAAGGCGGCCTCATCTCCCCCGGCGCCCGCGCGAACCTCTAAAAAAACATTTTTAGAATCATTCGGATCTTTTGGCTTTAAGGCCTCCAAAAGCTCCCCCTGGATTTTTTGAACCTTTTGAGAAAACGCCTGTTTTTCTTTCAGCGCCAAGTCCGCGAACTCTTTATCCGCCTCTCCGCCTTGAAGAATCGAGTCTAACTCTTCGATTTCTTTATAGGCTTCCTTAACTTCTTTGATTTTAGCGACCAACGGGCGCAATTCATTATAGCGAGCGGAGAGATTTTTCAAGATTTCCGGAGAAAGCCCCGGCTGGGAAAGTCGCGCCTCGATTTCAGAAAGTTCCTCTTCCAACTTCAAGACGGAAGGAGGCAACATCGCCATCAGGGAAAGCAATATCCCTAAAACTATTTCTTCGCAGGAACTTTAGAAGCCGACTTTTTTTCGGTTGTTTTAGGAGCCGAAGTCAAGGTCTTTTTCGCCCTGGGAACGGCCGCCAGTTTTTTGACCGGGGCCTTGGCGGTTTTCCGAACGACCGTTTTGCCTTCAGTTGACTCAAAGCGTTTTTTAAAGCGCTCGACGCGTCCGGCGGCGTCCACGAATTTTTGTTGTCCGGTAAAGAAGGGATGGCAGGCGGAACAGATTTCCAGCTTGACTTGTTTTCTTGTGGAACGCGTCTCAAAAGAAGCCCCGCAAGCGCAAGTGACCGTCGTCGTCATATACTGTGGATGAATTCCTGGTTTCATGATTTCCTCTACCGGAGATATCAAAATTTCTTTTAGGATTCAGCGACCCTATTTTTAGTATTTTACTAAAATGGAGGCTAAAAAAGAAGCGAAAAAAAATTTTATTCTTGTCTGCGCTTTGGTTTTAGTCTCCTTTTGCCCCTGGCACGTTTTTTCCCGTCCGCTCAACCCGCATTGGAAATCTCACTTATCGGCAAAAAAAACTGCGGCAAATTCAAAGAAAAGCCCGGCCGCTTTTTCCGGCGAAGGGTGGTCGCCTCAAGTCGCGCAGGCAATCAGAAAACTCATCGCCCAAAAAGGGAACACATCTCCTTCCTACAACCCCCAAAAGCCGCCGATCGCGACTCTCCCGTGGGAAGGAGTGATCGCCAACAATGACGCCGATGCGCTCATCTTTTGGCGCCTGGTCCGCCGGGCCGATTTTAAATTTTCCAATCCATTTTGGGATATTGTTCCCATCGCCTACGGAAGGCAAAAAATTCGAGCCGCCTATGAGCAATTTTCACCCCTACCAAAAACCATCTGGAATACCCAGCCCACCTATCATCAATACCTGAAATATTTCGTCAAGAGTTACCAGGACCAGTGCAGGGAAACGGGGCTCAAATCCTGCCGGATATACCTTTCCCGGCTCTGGTTCGGATTTTCTCCGCAAGAAGCCGTAGCCTACGCCCAGATAACTCTCAACCAAGAAAAATTTCAAGCCTTAAAAAAAGAAATGATCGCAGAGCCGCCGGAAGACCGCTCCCCGGTTTATCTTAAGCGCGGAATCGGCGTGCGCCCACAATTAATTGAACTCGTCCAAAGCCTTCATACCGCAGGCTTTGATATTTGGATCCTATCGGCCAATGCGGAGACCACCTTGCAGGCGGCCCTCAATTGGGCGGACATTGCTTACGCGCATCCCGCTGGAATTAAGCTTAAACTGGATAAAAAAGGCTTCTTTAATGGCCAAATCTCTCAGCCGCTTCCTTTTTGGGGCGGAGAAATTGAAACCATCATATTCCACACCGGAAGGGCTCCGGCGCTATCATTGGGATTTTGGCGGCAGGATCAGGAAATTTTAAGCTATGGAAACGGGCTTAAAATACTGATTGCAGGAAAAAATCAGTCTCTCATTAAAACCGCCCGAAAAAAAGGATGGCTCATCCAACCCTCCTTTAAATAGGCAAGCCTTTAATCTTTCTTCTTTATCAAGATAAAGAGC
>JAKAQV010000031.1 GCA_021819565.1 bacterium
TTCCGATCTTAACAATCTTCGGCATAAAGCCCTTTTCGTTGGGCTATTTCCTCGAACATCTCGCAGGTTTTCCGTATTGAAAACTCGCGAACCGCCGCTCCGTTTTGCCTAAAATGTCCGACGGAATCAATCACGATTTCATCGGCATCTTCCGATCTGGTTTCAAAAATCACAGGTTCGACCTTCAGTCGCCCCGGATGCTTGGACGAGACCACTTCCGCCGCCGCTCCGTCTCCCCAAATATATCCATCGATACTTTTGGCTGAATAGTCCGTGCGCGTCGTGTAAGCCGAGGACTGAACGCAAAGAATAAATTCCGGAAGACTTTCCTTTTCCATATCCGCAAGGGTTTTCATATGGAGAGAAAAACTCGAGCACGCGGAGTTGATATCGCAGTGCGGCCCCGGCCGAGCGCCCAGTTCCCGCGCGATTTGATTGGCCAGGCAGGGAATCATTTCAAAGGGCGTGTCGCAGTTAGCGATCACCCAACCAATTTGACTCGGAGAAACACGGGCGCGCTCTAAAGCTTGTCTTGCCGCCAAAACCGCAAGGCTTAACGGCGTCTCGCCGCGAGAGCGGGCGTGCAAAATCGCTTGATCAGGGTTTTTATTTTTAGTTTCCCGGAGATAATCAAGGCTTAAAACCGAATAACGGCTGTTGATGCCAAGCCGAGAATCCACCCAGTCCTGGCCTTTTTCAAGCCCCACTTCCCGATGCAGAAAATCATTGCTTATTTCCGTTTTCGGGAGAGAACTGCCGATGCCGTGAATGTAAAACCCGCCCATCTATAATCCCGAGATCGCTTCTCCGCCGTCAACGCGCAGAACCTCGCCATTGACCCAGGAAAAACCGGGGAGACAAACCTGATAAATTGTCTCGGCCACGTCCTCGGGAGTAGTCAGGCGGTGATAAGGGTTTCTCATGCGCGCCTGGGCCTTCATTAAATCGAAATTGGGGATCGCGTTTCCAGCCGGGGTATCGGTAATTCCGGCTTGAATCACTAATGAGCGCGCGCCGTAAGGCGCCAATTCCACCGCTAAAGCCCGGCAAGAAGCCTCCAGAGAACACTTCGCCGCTGAAACCGCAGCATATCCCTTCCAAGCGATTTCATTCCCTTCCGATGTCATCGCGATGAGACGCGCCTCTTTGCTCAAAAGCCCTTCCTTGGACAACTCCCGCCCCCAAAGCAGATAGTCATACCCCATCATCCAAATCGTACGGCTCAAATCTTCTTCGCTTAATAAATCCTCGCGATAGGGAATGCGGCTATCGGCCAAGGTATAGAGGGCATCACATTTTTTTTCATGAAAAGCCTCGTTAATCGCCGCGCGCAAAACTTCGGCGGAAGCGGAAACGCCGCGTTTTGAGAGAGACTCCGACAATCCCTTGATAGCCGCGCCTTTAAAATCGGGGGTTTTATCTTCCAAGATGAGTTTGCACGCTCCTGCCGCCACCGAATGCATAAAAAGATGAACCCCTTGAGGCCCCGCTTCCTTAGAGAGGCTTTCAAAAACAAGCCCGCGCTCGTCTTCATCGAATAAATTGACGTTGTGGGTGACCAAGCGAACGCCCAAAGAGCGAATTTCATCAAAATGAGGCTTTATCGAAGTTTCAACAACGCCTTCTTTGTCTTTATGCGCGATAAAAATATTGAGCCCGCTCTGGGCCAAGCGCTTGGCCGCGGCCAAGCCAAAACCGGAAGAGCCGCCTAAAATGACAGCCCAAAGATTTTTCCCGACAAACGGCTTTTCTTCAAAATGAGCCATGGCTTATTATAACATTTGATTTTAACTACCCCCACTGGACATCCACAGCGGAAACCTTGCTACAATAGACTCGATGCGCCGCTTAAATAAAAGCGTGTTTTTTGTCTCCGCCTTTTTGTTCGCGGCTTCCGCTTGGGGACAAACGGACATCTCATCTAGGTATTTTAAGTCCGGATGGGCCAAGGCTAAGGCTCCCGACTTTGCCCCAATCAAGTCAAACCCAGTCTTGGTCCAAAAACCCGGGGACACTTTCCACGCCGAATACGCTCGCCCCACCCATATTTTCGTCACGGAAATGGCTTACCAGCTGTATTCTTCGCAGTTTGGCGGCGGAGAAATGGCCCAATACTTGCCGAAAATTGTCAAAGCCTCATATGAAGAAGATATGCCGTTTAAAAATCCCTTCGGACAACTGATCCCTGAATTGCGGCATTTTTGGGATCCCCGGCGAGGACTTAAAAAAGGGCTGGCCGGCTATGACAGCGCGGTAGACCGCGCCTATAAATATTTTACCGGCGGATACGGAATTGATGGGAAATACGACCCGCGCTGGTCCGTAGAAGGAGTCAAGGGACAAGGAATCATTTTTCTTTACCGCGCGGGAGAAAAAGTCCAGGCCTACGAATACTTAGGACATGTCGCCCATTTGTTAGAGGATCTCACCGTCCCAGCCCACACTTTATTATGGCCTCACCTGCACGCTATTCCCGGAAGCGACGCATATGAAACTTACGCGGAAACTCACTTCCGCGAAAACTTCAAAATGCCAAGCTCAAACGTGGAATCATTTTCTTCTCTCTACGATCTTTTTAACCAAACGGCCCGAACCACCCAGGAGTTCGACGCCGGATTCGGCCCCGGGCCTCTTGAAGGAAAAGACGGGACGCTCGACCGCGGTCAAAGAAGAAAGGACGGGTTTACCCCCTTGGAACTCCAAGAAGAAGCCCGGGTTTTGTTGCCGCTCGCCGTCAAGCGCGTAGCCGCTCTTTTTCTCTATTTTCAAAACCAAGCTGCTAATAATTTTTCCAAGCCACTGATTCCTTCTCTTAAATAGGCCCGGCCGTTCTCCAGACACCAACAGACATTTTAATTTGCTATTTTTTAGTCATGGAGAACGTTGACCACTTGCCCGCAACTTCCGTGATTTCCGAGAAAACTTTCGGAAAAGTCCGCTGCCTTGTTTTTAACCATCCGCCTTCAAACAATCTCTCGTTATCTTTTTTCGACGCGTTTGAGGCCGCTCTTAAAGTCGCCCAGGAAGACTCCGGCGTTCGCGCTGTTTTGCTTGCCTCTTCAATCCCGAAATACTTCTCGGCGGGCCTGGAATTATCCGAACTTTTCTCATCGGAGGAAAAGACTCGAACCCGTTTATTCCTGCGTTTGGTTGACCTTCACAAAAAACTCGCCCATTTTCCGAAACCGACCGTCGCCGCCATCGAAGGCTCCGCCTTTTTGGGCGGTTTTGTCTTGGCCCTGGGATGCGATTTTCGCCTCATGGCCGAGGAAACCGGACGCGTTTCTCTCAGCGAGATTCGCTTGGGCCTTTCCCCCACCCTTCCACTGATTTCTCTTGTCGCCTCGATGTCCGGGCGTCCGGGATTAATTAAAGACCTCATTTTAAAAGGAAAGACTCTCAGGGCCGGAGAAGCTCTTGAAGCAGGACTCGTGGACCATATTTTTCCTAATTCTAATTTCTTTGAAACATCCATCAAGGAAGCCGAGAAACTCTCGAAACTGCCGCCGATGGCCTATGCGGCGATTAAAACCTCTCTTCGCGCGGTTTTGATGAAAGATGAGGAGAAACTCTGGGAAAAAGGGCTGGTGGAATTTAATTCCCTTTTTGCGGGAGAAGAAGCCCAAGAAGGCGTTCGCGCGATGTTTGAGAAAAGAAAGCCGCGATGGGAATAAATTCTCTTTTTTCTCCGGAACTCCTTAAGGGCAAGGTGGCCGTCGTCACCGGAGGCGGAACAGGAATCGGGAAAGTGATCGCGCTAGATTTTGCGCGCCACGGGGCCAATGTCGCGGTCGTTTCTCGAAATATCGATCGCCTCAAGGAAACGGTTCTTGAAATCGAAAAATTGGGAGCGGAAGCGGCGGCTTTTCCCTGCGATGTCTCTCTTCCGGAACAGGTGCGCGCCGCCTCCCGTGCCGTGATCGAAAAATTTAAGCGCGTCGATATTTTAGTCAACAATGCCGCCGCCAATTTTATCCGACCGTCCGAAAAATTAACCTCCGTTCGCTGGAAAAAGGTCATCGACATCGTTTTAAACGGAACTTTCTATTCAAGCCTTGAATTTGGCCGAGAAATGCTCGCCCAAAAAAGCGGGCGGATCATTAATCTTGTCGCCGCCTACGCCTGGACCGGAGCGCCAGGCCTTCTTCCTTCGGCTTCGGCAAAAGCGGGAGTGGTCGCCCTCACCAAAACCCTCGGAACGGAGTGGGCCTCGCGAGGAGTCCTGGTCAACGCCATCGCGCCAGGCCCGATAGACACTCCCCAGACCCGCGAACGCCTTTGGCCGACCCCGGAAATGGAAAAACAAATTCTCTCCAGCATTCCATTGGGACATTTTGGAAAAGAAGAGGATGTCTCGGCCTTAACTCTTTTTTTGGCCTCGGAACTTGGAAGGAATATCTCGGGCGAGGTTATCACCTCCGATGGAGCGCAAAGCCTCGGAAGAGGAGCTCTCGATTTACTCAATGCCGCCGCCAAGAATCACCCTAACAACGATTAATATCGATATTGAATCAAGATCGGACTTGGATGATCGGCATTAGGGCCGGCCAGAACAAGCACTCGCCTCTTGGCAAAAGGAACAATCCCTAAAATTGTCTGATGGGCCGGATAACGAGCCTGAAGAATCATCTGGCCTCCTTGGAGTTTGAAAACCAAAAGCTCTCCTCCCTTTGAGTCAAAGGCCCAAAGCCTTCCATCAACCCAAGCCATGGCTGTCACGGCAAACCCATTTCCCAAGGAATAGGCCTGGGTTTGCGTCGGATCAGAACCGTGCTGGTAAAGGAGCCCATTGACCGCATCATAAGACCACAGGGATTTTCCATCGAAAGCCAGAGCCGTCGGCGCCGGGCCCGGAGCGGGATAACTCTCGGAAACAACCCCAGGGTCGGAAGAAGAATGCTCAATGAGGCGGGCTTGGGCCGCGTCCAAAGACCATAAATTGCCTTTCCCAAATACGAGAGAAGAGGGATGATAGGGCTTCGTCGCCAAAACCTTGGCGCTCCGAGTAATCGTATCGGCCTTTTGAGGAGAAAATGACTTTAAATTCCCATCCCAGTCGGAGGCCCAAAGCATGTTCCCGTCAAAGGCAAGCCCCGTGGGATTGGAAAGAGAAACCGCTTGAACCGAAAGGGCATGAAAATGGAAACGGTTAAAATAATTCCAAACTCGATATCCCCCAACGCTCACAACCGCCAAGGCCAGGATAGAAAACCAAAACCCCTTGCGCTTAAGCGTTCTCAAAGCCGGGTGGGGACTCTCCACTTTTTCTGAAACCCTCTTCATGAAGGAAGATAATTTCGCCGTCGCCTCCGCCGATTCACGCACGCTCTGATTCATCGCTTCGGTAAAGCGCAAATGTTCCGATTCCTTTTTCTCAAGGTCGGCATGCCAACTCTCCCGCTCTTTCCGCAAATTTTCTTCCCAAGAGGATAATTCCGCTCTCTGGTTTTGCCAAGCAGAGCGCTCACGGTCCCAAAGCTCCTTCCATTCCGCGCGCTCTTGCTCCCAAATTTTGGAAAGCTCTTCCAAATGTTTTTCCAAATCGGCGACTTTTTTAAGGGCCCCCGCCTTATCTTTTTCCGCCTCGCTTAAGCGATGCCTTTCTTCCAATAGTTCCGCCAAGGTTTTTTCAAGGGCGGTCTTGGCCTCCCGGAGACTCTGGGATGATTTTTCCAAATCGCGGGATAAAACGGATGATTCCTGCTGGACTCGCCCGGTCAAAGCCTGCGTCTCCCGCAAACTTTGGAGGTATTCCTCCTCTTTTTTTTGCCACATTTCCTCTTGGCGTTCGAGAATTTTTTGCTGTTCGGATAAGCGCTCCCGGGTTTGAGACAAAAGAGACTTGAGCTTTTCTTTTTCGATAGCGTGATTTTTTCTCTCTTCTTCCAAACTCTTTAAAGCCGCTTCGATTTTGCCCTCGGTCTCAAGCCCGCCGTGTAAAATGGCCGCCTCTTGCCCCGACAGTTCACTCTTCAGATGTTGGATTTCGCCGCGCAAGATCGCTTCCCGTTGTCTTGATTCCTCCAAAGCCTTATATCTCGAGCTTAGGAGTTCGGAAAGTTCTTCCGCTTCGCGCCGGCTTTTTTTACGGACTAAAGACAAGGCCTCCCAAGCGGCTTGGGAAGGAAATGCCTGACCCTCGCCCGAGAAAGGAATCAGAAATTCAGAGGAAGAAGATTCGGCCTTTCTCCACAAATCCTCAAGATTGTCCTCAAATCCGAAAAGATCTTCCGCCATGACCTTATTGTAAGGCCCCAAAGCCCAAAAATCAATATCGGAATTGTTACGGGAAAAGAAAAGACCTAGGTGAACAACTCAAGATGAGCGGTCAAACCGGACTTTTTGGAAAGCTGAACGGCTTGTTTAAACAAAATCTCCGCCGCGCGCGTTTCGCCCAGAGCATGCAAAACCTGGGAGAGAGAAATTTGAGCCAAGACAAGACCGCGGTTTTCATGAGCCCTCTTAAATAAAGCTAAAGCCTGGCCTAAAAACCGGCGAGCGTCTTTTAAATTTCCCTGTTGCATATCGACCCGCGCAAGACCCCATTCGACATAACCCAGATCGGCCGGATCTCCCAGCTTGCGGTAAAGAAATCGGGATTTCAGGTAAAGTTCCTTAGCCTCGCCATAAAGCCCCTTCTGCCTTAACGCGTTTCCGAGTCCGCAATAGGCATATGCTTTCGCGAACAAATCCGCGCTTTGAGACAATAAATTTTTGGCTTTGCGGTAATAATTTTCGGAGTCCGAGAGTTTCCCCTGAATCCGGGAAATTCCGCCTAAACCCAATAAAGCGTAAATTTTTCCGTCACCGTCTTTGGCTTTTGAGGCCAGTTCCAAAGACCGAAGATAAGCCTTTTTTGATTTCTCAAGTTGACCGGAAAATCTCAAGGCTCCGCCGAGCGCCCATTCAATGAAAGCGCAGGCCTGAAAATCCTTTTCCCGAATCTTTCGTTTTAAAAAGGCGTTTAAGCGAGAAATACTCTCCTGATATTTCCCATCCGCCCTGTCGACAAGAATTTCTTCTAAATCGACGGATTCTTTTTCATCCATTCTGCCCGCCCGCCGCATCTCAAAGCGCGCGTTTTCAATATATCCGCGAGCGCTGGAAATGTCTCCAATACTTCGCGCGATAGAGGCCAAGGACAGAAAAGAGTCAAAGCGCAAAGACGGGTCTGAGCTTGTTTTGAGCGCGCGAAGATAAGCCAGCTGAGCTTGTGCAAAAAGCCCGCGCGCGCGAAAATTCTCCGCTTTCTCTAAAATTTTCCAGGAAAAATCGGCCATCGTTAGATTATATCTTTCCAGAAGCCTCCGAAATTGTTGTGATATAGGAGTGAAGAAAAAAACCGGGCTATTACTGAGTCTTTTCCTCTTGCCGATTTTAGGCTTTGAGCCGCTCAATGAACCTCCCCAATGGCACGAGGATTCAACCTTTCACTACAAAATCCTCCATCAAGATACCTGGCTTCCGATGGGGTTTACGCTCAAGTTGGAAAATATCCACAGCCGCATGAGAATGGATCTCGCTTGGTGTTGGCCGCCGGTTTCATCTGCCGCCAAAATTCCACTCTACCTCTACCGCAATCAAAGGCTCTATGAAAATGGCCGCTTTCACCCGCCCGCTTGGAGCGTAGGGCTGGCCGAACCCGGGATACGAACGATTCTCTCTTTCGATCAAAAACCGATGGCCAATCTTTATCAGATCATCGCTCACGAAACCACCCACGTCATTTTTGTCTCTTATTGGCTGAGAAAAAACCAAAGCTATCCGCCCTATTGGCTCAACGAAGGCCTAGCGATGGTTGAACAGACCTCAGAAGAGCACTCCAAAGACTGTTATTGGTATCAACAAATATCTTATCTTTCAGGGCAGAATCTCTTCCCGCTTAAAACATTGATGCGGCTTGAGCCCATGAAAATGAATAATACCAGCGCCATTCAATTGTGGTATGTCGAGTCTTATTCTCTAATCTATTTCTTGCTGAGAAAGCGCCCCAATTTTTACTTTAAAACCTTCGTCTCTTATCTCCGGGATGGGCGCTCTTTTAGAACAGCTCTTTGGGCGGGATACCATTACACTCCCCGGCAACTTGAGAGTGAGTGGCATAAATTCTTAAATATCCAAAGCCGACATAAAACTTTCGGCCCCATCTCGACTGTCGGCTTTTTCCACGATCTCGGGCCCTCTTAACGGGGGAATGTTTTAGGAATATTGACGCGAACGGGTTTCCCGTTGAGAGCTTTCAAAAAAGCGACCAAATCTTTTTTCTGTTGAGAATTAAGCCCCAGTGGATGAATTTCCTTGTCCAGATAAGGGTTGGGGTTTCCGCCTTTGTTATAAAAATCGATGACCTCTTCCAGTGTTTTTTCCGAACCGTCATGCATATAAGGGTGGGTGTAGAGTAAACCCCGAAGTCCGGGAGTCTTAAAACGCCCCTGGTCACCGTCTTTTTTCGTGACCAAATAGCGGCCAAGGTCCGGATGTTTGGCATTCATCCCGACGCCCAAATTATGAAAGCTGGAATCAGAGAAATTGGGACCAGTATGGCAAGCGTCGCAATGGGCTCTTCCAAAAAACAGATTCATTCCCCGCTGAGCCGACAAAGACAAGGCTTTCTTGTTTCCGGCGATAAACCGGTCATAATCTGAATCCCCGGATAAAATAGTTCGCTCAAAACTCGCGATGGCTTCAACAATGCGCTCAGACGTAATCGGCCCGGGGCCGAAAGCCTTTCTAAACATTTTTTGATAGCCTTTAATTTGCCCAATTTTCTGTTCGACTCCTTTGAGGGAAAATCCCATCTCCACCGGATTTTGAATCGGGCCCTTGGCCTGCTCTTCTAAGCTGGGGGCTCTCCCATCCCAAAATTGGAGTTCGTTATAAGTCGCGTTGAAAACAGGCGGAGCGCTCCGCGCGCCTTTTAAGCCGTTAATTCCGGTTGAGACCGGACTCTGATCGGTCCAACCCTTGGCCGGGTCATGGCAGGTAGCGCAGCTAATCGTGTTATTGCGAGAAAGTCTCTTATCGAAATACAGATATCTTCCCAAATCCACTTTCTCTTTAGTGATCGGATTGTTTTGAGGAACCTTGGGTTTGCTTAATCCTAAAGGAACTGGATAAGGGTAAGCGGGAGCGCTGGCGCTTGAATCATCGCCCCAATCATCGGCCAAAAGCCCCCGAGAAAAAAATATCAAGGGCACAAGAAGAGTCAAAGCCAAGACTATATTTTTTTTCATCATCATTTTTTCTCCATTTAAAACCTTATGGGATCGTTACGAATCCTACGCTAAAAAAGAGCGCAACATCCAGGCCATTTTTTCATGCTGTTCCATGAGCCCTGTCAGAAAATCATTGGTACCCATATCACCGCTCAACTCACAAACCTTAAGCTGAGCTCTCAAATCTCCAATGAGAGTTTCATGATCCGACAAAAGCTCTTGAAGCATTTCCTGATCCTTAAGGCCCTTTTTCGCGGGCTCTTTAATAATGGAAGCCTCCAAAAATTCTGCCAGGCTTCCAAAAGATCTTTCGCCCAAAGCCCGCGCTCTTTCGGCGACCTCATCAATAATATCGTCCAACTCCTCATACTGCGCTTCAAAAAATTTATGGAGATCGTTAAACCTGGGTCCGACGACATTCCAATGAAAATTGCGCGTCTTGGTATAAAGGACATATTCCGTCGATAAGATTCGGTTTAAAATACCCGCGACTTCCTTTTGGCCCTTTTCTCCGATTCCGATATTCGTTTTCATTGTTTTTCTCCTTGACATGATTTAAATCTTCCCACTTTTTGTTTTTTATCGGCGCAAGAGCGGCAAAGGCCGGAAACTCGAACCTCATATTCTTCCGCCACAAAGCCTCCTGATAATAAGGAAGGCAAAGGTAATGCATCCCAGCGCGAGTCTCTCCAGTCCTCCATCGATCCGCAAACACGGCAAACCAAATGCTGATGGGGCTCCATATTCGCGTCTAAACGTAAAGGCCCGTTCTCGGAGGCGACACGGCGAATAAGTCCCAAATCGATTAAATCCTCAGCAATGCGGTAAACCGTCGGAAGGGGCAGGGACGGCCAATTTTTTTTGAGCCTAAGGTAAATCTCTTCGACTGTCGGATGAGCGGGATCCGCGGCCAAGGCCTCAAAAACAGCTCTTCGCTGGGCCGTCAGGCGAATTTTTCTTGAGCGACAAGTCTCTTCAAACCGGTTCAGCCACTGATTGACAAGATGCAAAGGCCTTAATTTGGAAATTAAACTCATATGATAAATATTAACATATGATATTAATTCTGTCAAGTACCCAAAAACTCTTTGCGCCCAAAGCCTTGAGAACTTGCCGCGCGGTTTAATTTCCTATTTCGGGGCCGGCCCCTCCACGACTTCAACCATATCCTCAGGGCGAAGCCACTGCGAAAAAGCCCGGCTCACATCTTTGGCTTTTAAATGGACATAAATCTTCGCCGCGCGCTCAGGTTCATCGAGAGAAAGACCGAAACTGGACAAATAAAGCCAGCGCGAAGCCACTGCTCCAAAGCTGGCTTCTTTTAAAGGAATCGAGCGCAAAAGCAAAATTTTACCTTGTCTCAATTCTTGAGCGGAAACCTCTTTTTTTTGCATCGCGAGGATATCGTTTAAAGCCAAGGTTCTGGCCTTTGAAACTTTATCCGGGTCGGAACCGTAGACGATTTGATACCTTGACCGCGTGCGTCCCGCGTCCCATTCAGACCAGACTGAATAAGCCAAACCCGTCTTCTTGCGCAAGTCCAAACTCAGCCTTGAAGCGTAAAAGGCTCCGCCCAAAATTTTATTGCCTAAATTAAGAGCGTAGTAATCGGGAGACAAGCGCGTCATCCCCACCGTCTGAGCCAAAATGACCTGATCCTGAAGCCGGCTTGAATCGGGGACATTGATTTTCGAGAAGTGATTGAGCGGCACTGTTGGATAGTCGATATTGGGTTTTGGCCCAACGGCTTTCCAAGACCCGAAATAGCGCTCAATGACCGTTTTGGCCTCTTCGGGATCCACTTGCCCAATAACGACGATGGTGGCCATATCCGGTCGAAAAACCTTATGATAATATTGTTTGACGTCGTTGAGGCTTAAAGCCTTAACCGTCTTCGGAGTCGCCTGGCGCAAAATCGGATCGGTTTTGGGATAAAGCGCCTTGTCCACCCCCCGCCAAGTCAGATGATCGGGGCTTTGAAGTTCGCCGACCAATTCGTCAGCCACCTCTCCGCGGATGATTTTGAAATCATGCTTGGGAAGAGCCGGGGACAATTCATTTTCAGCCAACAATTTGACTCCCTCTTCAAAATGACTCGACAAGACATTGAGAAAAAAGCGGGTTCCCGCGTTTTCATCGGCCGCAATATCATCGAGAGCTTTTTGAAACGCGATTCGATTCAGATTTTTACTTCCGTAAGGAAAGAGCTCTCCCAAGACCCGCTCCACTCCTTCTTTTCCGGGCACAGCCTCGGTATCGGGATTGGATAAAATCTGTCCGGAAACCGAAACCGTGGGGCTAATCGCCTCGGGTTCCACAATTAAATGGATTCCGTTGGGCAAAACACTGACAATGGGATGAAGGGTTAAAGGCGGAATTTTTAGGCTCTCGACCGCCTTTCGCGCCCACAAGGGGAGCGGCACGGCTTTGACCGAAGAAGAGGCAAAAGATTCCTGGCCTCCAAAACCCTTGCCTGAAATCGGCTTACCCGAAGGCTGCGGAGTCAAAATCGTGGAAGCGGAATGGTCAAAATCAATATATTTTTTCGCGACGCGCGCGACATCTTCAGGGGTGACTTTCTTGATCGCCTCGATATCCTCATCGGGAGACTGTCGCCCCTCGCCTGCCACCGCCTGCGACCATTCCATCGCCAGTCCCTCAATCGAATTTTTTTGAAATTCAGCCGAAGCCACTTCCCGCCGCTTAGCCGCGGCAATAAAATCGGGATCAATTCCCTTTGACAACTCTTTTTTCAATACCGCATTGATCTTCTTGAGCAACTTCTTGGAGTTCGCTCCTTTGGGAAATCCCGCAATCGCAAAGCCCATTCCCGCCTTGGGAAGGCCTTCGTAATAAAACCCCGCAAAAAGCGCATCTCCCTTGACCTGAAGTTCATAGAGAGGCCCCCGCGGGTTCGACAACGCATCTGAAAGGATCTGAGCCGCGGCATAATCAGGGCTATCGCTACCCGGAAGACGAAAAACCACGGCCACCATGCCGTAAGAGCTGTCGGTATCCATATTCTTAAGCGAAGGTTTGACGGGGCTAAAATTGAAATCCGGCCGCTTCGGCATTTGAACCTGAGAAATCTTCCCGAAAAGCCGGCGCACCGTTTTTAAAGTTTTGGAGGGATTCACATCTCCGGTGATGACCAAAACAGCGTTATTGGGACCGTACCAATCATTGTGAAACTTCCGAAGCATGTCCGCGCTCGTCTTATCGAAGGAAGGGCGGGTTCCCAAGGCGTCATGTTCATATGGGGTCCCTTTAAAAAGAGTTTTGAGAAGTTTCATGTAAAAAACGTAGTTCGGATCCGAGAGATCCCGTGAGACTTCCTGCTCGATAGCGCCGCGCTCTTTATCCCAGGAAGATTTTTTGGCTGAAATCGCCCGCATTCGAAGGGCCTCGATATGCAAAACCGTATCCAAATATTGAGAAGGAACCGTGTAAAAATACTGCGTCAGATTTTGCTGGGTATCGGCGTTAAGGCGTCCCCCCACATCCGCGCCAATTTCGGCCAATTGATCCGCTGAAACTCCGGGGCTTCCGCGAAACATCATATGCTCGGTTGCGTGCGCCGTCCCAGGAAAGCCCGCGGGCGCTTCATCGGATCCAACCTCATAGTTGACAACGCTGGTCGCCACCGGCGCGAGCGGATCGTAGACGACAATGACTCTCAACCCGTTTTTTAAAGTCTCCCGAAAAACCTGCCCGGCTGAAATTTGCGTTTTCTCTGCCCGGGAAATAAGAGGAAGCAACAAGAAACCGACCATTAAAAACGCCCGCCGCCATTGATTTTTATTTTTCACTTTTATCTCCTTTGATCTTCATCCAGCCGCGGCCCTGGGAGCCTTGGGGCGATTGGAATGTTTAAAGCTTAATTCCCGGCCTTCTTTAAGAGCTTTAAACCACTCGGAAATCTCCTCTGTCTTAGAGTCTATAATCTCTTTCGCCCTTGAGATTTCCGCCGAGCGCCCCTCCAAATTCTTGGCGACGATATGCTCTAAATCCTCAAGGCGATAAAGATAGACATGCTCAAGATGATGAATCTCTTCTTCAATATCTCTCGGCATGGCGATATCCACCATGAAAAGTGAGCGCCCGCGCCTGTTTTTAAGCGAACTCTCGACCATCTCCTTGGTAATCACCAACTCCGGAGAACCCGTCGAGGAAAGGACGATATCGACTTCCCGCAAAGCCTCCTGCCGTTTTTCCCAAGGCCAAACAACTGCTTTAAAATTTCGAGCCAAGGCTTCTGCGCGCTCGCGAGTGCGATTTGAAATTAAAATTTTAGGAGATTTTTTCGTGACCAGATGGCGAATCATTAATTCCGCCATCTGCCCCGCGCCCAAGACCAAAATAGAGCTCTCGGAAAGATTGCCAAAGATGCTTTGCGCCAGCTCCACCGCGACCGAAGCGACCGAAGTCTGCCCGACCGAAATACCGGTCTCGCTCCGAACCTTTTTACCGACATAAAGCGAGCGTTGAAATAAAATGTTTCCAATTTTTCCGGTCAAGCCTTCGCTTTTAGCCCGCTCGTAGGCCTCCTTGACTTGTCCCAGAATTTCGGTTTCGCCGACCACCAGGGAATCAAGCCCGGAAGCGACTTTAAGCAAATGCGACACCGCTTCCAAGCCGCTATAGAGATAAATATCTTCCCGGCTGGGAGTTTTGCCGATTAAATCCTCAAAGAAGCTCAACAGGACCTCCGGACCGTCTACGCCGTCGGCAAACCCGCAGGCATAAATTTCAAAGCGGTTGCAGGTCGATAAAAAAACCGCGTCCGTAATCGGACTCGATTTTATTTTTTTTGCGATATCCGAAAAAGAAAGAAGCGCGAATTTTTCGCGCAACGCCAATTCCGCGCTTTTATGGCTAAGCCCGGCGACAACAATCTGCATAAACCCTTTGATTATCCCTTGGAAAGATATCCGTGAAGCCCGCTTAAAAAATTAACGCCAGCAAAGGTAAAGACGACACAGGCAAAGCCAAACATCGACACATAGATGGCTTTCTTGCCGCGCAGCCCCATCATGTAGCGCATATGCAGGTAGCCAGCGTAAACCAAAGCCGTAATCAAAGCCCAGGTTTCCTTGGGATCCCATCCCCAAAATCGGCCCCAAGCGTTTTCTGCCCACACGCCTCCCATGATGATGCCCACCGTCAGAATAGGAAAAGCCGCCGCGATAATACGGTAGTTGAGATTATCCAACTCCTCGATAGAAGGAAGGCGATAACAAAGAGCGATGGGTTTTCGCGATTTAATCTGATGTTCCTGAACCAAAAGGGCAAGCCCGACGCCGAAAGCGTTGCCGAAAGCGGCATAAGAAGTCATCAAGACCAGAGGATGAATATTAATCCAATAACTCTGAAGCGCGGGGACCAAACCGGAAATTTCAGGAGAAGCGAACAAGACGGCAATCCCAAGGCTTAACGAAGCCCACGGCAAGACAAACGCGCCCAAGAT
>JAKAQV010000032.1 GCA_021819565.1 bacterium
CTTATGAGGGAACGAAGGTACCGCTTTTCCCATCCCCATCCAAAAATATTTTTGAGGGCCTACCAAGATTATCAAGAAGCGTCGATTGCGGTTCAATTGGGATTTAAAAAGCGTAAAAAATTTATCCAAAAAGAACTTAAGGAAGCCGTTCAGCTTGAACCCAATTTGGCCTATGCCTGGGCGGCCTTGGGAAGTATCGAGGCATCGCCCCAAAAGCGTCTCTATTATTTTGAGCGTGCGGCCAAGGCCGATCCCAGCTCGAATGAGATTGCGGAAGATCTAGCGAAAACTCGCCAAGCCGCGCGGCAAAAGCCCGCGTCTTGACTCATCTGATTTCATGAGGGTATCCGCCATGTCCTATAGCGCTTGCGGTGTTTAAGAAAAAAGCCGGCGGGAAGGGGCGCTCCAGATATCCGGATCCGCTATTTTTCTTATACGATCTCCTCGGGAAATGACGATGCCGCCAAGCCAGCGTTCCTTAAAAACTTGGGCGATGCGCTTAAGAGCCGTTGCGTCGCTGAGCGCCACGGTCTCTCTATTTTTAATTTCAAGACCGATGACTCCTTTGCCTTCCACTTCAAGAATAACATCTACCTCAAGGCCTCCACGGGTCCTGTAAAAATACATCTCCGCGTTTTTTTGCAAGGTCTTGAGCCATTTGGCGATTTCAGAGACGACCATATTCTCATACAAAGCCCCTGAGGTCTCTCCCCATATGCCGGTCATTTGTCTTAAGAGTCCGACATCAATCCAGTAGAGTTTTGGGGTCTTAACCAGGGATGTCGAGTGATTCGCGAAATAAGGCTGGAGCAAAAGGACTTGATAGGAGATCCGCAAGTATTCCAGATAGCGCTTGGCGGTGTCGACGCTGACGGCGGCGTCTCTGGCCAACTCCGAGTAATTTAAGAGGTTGGATGCGCGCAAGGCCGAACGCTTCTGAAATTTTCGAAACGGATCCAAATCCGACAGTCGGGCCAAATCGGCCAGATCTCTTTCCAGGTAAGAATATTCATAGTCTTTAAGCCATTTACGCCTCTCTTCATCGGGAAGATGGAGAAGAGCGGGCATTCCGCCCCAACGCAACAAATAAGATTCCGCCTCCTTCAGTTTTGCGTCTTCCTCGCCAAAGATTTGGGAGGTTTTCTCGAGAATTGGGCTGATTTTATTTCCGGATAGAATCTCGTCCAATAAGGGTTTCGGGGCGGTGTTTGGATCCGGAGAAAGAATTTCACTCATCATCAGCGGCCAAAGCTCGTAAATGGAAATGCGCCCGGCCAAGGATTCGCGGATTTTTTTAAGGAGAAGAATCTGGCTTGAACCTAAAAGAATGGAAAAGCCGACAGAATCAGCGTCATAAGCGTATTTTATTTTTTCAAAAAGAGACGGCTCTTTTTGAATTTCATCAAAGACTGCGCTTCCCGCATCCTTGTCCCATCTTGAGGCCGGAATATCCCGCAAGAAACTCCGGATTTCCAAAGAGTCCAGATTTAAATAGCGCAGATGAGGATAGGTTTTCTTGGCCAGGCTCGTTTTTCCAGTTTGACGAGCTCCAATTAAGAGGAGGAGCTTCTTTCCGGAGCTATGAGCCGGTATAATCCCAGATAAAACCCTATATTTATCGCTTGGAATCGTAAAATTTACAGCTTATTTTACTATATAAGTCATATTATTTCATAAACGCATCCAGAAAATTGCTGGGGAAGTAATTCTATCGCGGGCGAGTGAAGCATTTCCGGCAGCGGGCCTCGTATTTATCCAAGGCGCCGACTTCGATGAGTTTTTTGGAAACGCTGGTTCTCTGGGTGCGATTAGCGAAATTTCCGCAGACGGAGCAGATGGCGAGATTTTTGGTCACAAATTCGGAGAGGGCCATCAATTGAGCGGTGACTGGAAAGGGCTCGCCCCTAAAATCCTGATCGAGACCGGCGATGATCACTCGAAGGCCTTTGTCGGCCAAGGCTTCGCAAACGTGCACGATTCTCTCGTCAAAAAACTGGACCTCGTCGATGCCGATGACTTGCGTATCGGCTTTGACGAGCTTGAGAATCTCGCCAGATTTTTTGGCGGCAATGCACGGGGTTGAGTGTTTGTCATGGCTGACGATATGATCTTTCGCGTAGCGATCGTCTAACACCGAGCTAAAGACTTGCACCTTTTGTTTGGCGATAGCGGCCAGGCGCAGGCGGCGAATAAGTTCCTGAGTTTTGCCGGAGAACATGCTTCCCACGATCATCTCAATCCAACCGCAGGGGCGTCCCACGATGGCGGTAATACTTGTCGGTGCGCCTCCAGCTTGAATCATGAGGGAAGGGATAAGGAGACGGATTTTTTTAAGTATTGCTTCTGATAATAATCCCTGTAGCCTCCCGACTCTTTTAATGGTTTCCACCAAGACGGGCAGGTTTTGTACCAGTCAATGGTTTCTTTAAGCGCTTTTTCAAAAGGATATTGAAATTTAAATCCCAGCTTTCGCAACTTTGAGTCGTTCAGGGCGTAGCGGCGATCATGCCCAGGGCGATCGGGAACGGAAGCGACGAGAGAGGGAGAAATTTCCATCATCTTTCGCACGTAAGAGACCAGTTCCTTGTTTTTGAGAGAGGTGTCTCCGCCGATATTGTAAATCTCGCCTGGAACGCCCTTCCTTAGCACATAGGCGATGGCGGCGACATGGTCTTTGACATAAAGCCAATCGCGGACGTTCAATCCGTCGCCGTAAAGCGGGTAGGATTTGTTTTCCAGGAAATTGGTAATCATGAGCGGCATGGCTTTTTCCGGGTATTGATAGGGGCCGAAATTATTCGAGGCCCGGGTGATAATGACCGGCAGCCCATGGGTCATAAAGGCCGCTCGGGCCAGATGATCGGAGGCGGCCTTGGATGCGGCGTAGGGGCTATTGGGAAAAAGCGGATCCTTTTCAGTCGAGCGGCGGCGGCCCGGAATTGAGCCGTAGACCTCATCGGTCGATACATGGATAAAACGTTTTACTTTTTCCGCGCGGGCGGCATCTAATAGAACCTGGGTTCCAAAGACATTGGTTTTTAAAAAAGGTCCCGGGTCTAAAATAGAGCGGTCTACATGGCTTTCCGCCGCGAAATGAACGACGGCTTCGCATCCCGCCATCGCTTGCCCTACAATGGCGGGTTCGCTGATATCTCCGCGGACCCAAAAATAGCGTTTGTCTCCGGAGAGGTCTTTGAGATTTTCCGGGTTTCCGGCGTAGGTCTGAAGATCGAGATTGACGACATGAGTTTCCGGGCTGTTTTTAAGCGTGTAGCGGATAAAGTTTGACCCGATAAAACCCAATCCGCCGGTGACCAGTATCTTCATTTTTAGGCGAAATAATTTTTGACGAAATAATTCCACGTGTCTTTAAGCCCCTCTTCAAAATTCATCTTGGGCTTATATTTTAAGATGCGCTTGGCTTTTGAAATATCCGCTTGGGTTTTGCGGACATCCCCTTGCCTTTTGGGCAGATGTTTGATGGCGAGCTTTCTGCCGACAATTTTTTCGATGACATGAATTAAATCAAGCAGGGAATAGCTGTCGCCATTGGCTATATTAAACACTTCTCCAGAGCCTTGTTTGGAGAAGGCCGCAAGGAGATTGGCTTGAACCACGTTTTCGATATGGGTAAAATCGCGGCTCTGCTTTCCGTCCCAATGGACTTCGAGAGGCTTTTTCTGCCAGGCCAGTTCCATAAATTTGGGGACGACCACGGAATATTGAGACTCCGGGTCTTGGCGGGGGCCGAATACATTAAAATAACGCAAGCTCACCGTCTCAAGTCCATATGTTTTAGAAAAGAGAACGCAATAATGCTCGCCGGCAAGTTTGGATGCGGCATATGGAGACACCGGTTCGGGCTTATACTCCTCTTTTTGTGGAAATTTTTTGCAGTCGCCGTAAGCCGAGGAAGTCGAGGCGTAGACCAGGCGCTTGACCTTGGCGTCTTTGGCGGCGACTAATAAGTTGAGCGTTCCCGTCGCGTTGTTTTCGTGCGCGTCAAAAGGCCGGTCCACCGATTTTGGCACCGAGCGCATCGCCGCCTGATGGAAAATAAAATCGACACCTTTGACTGCCTTGCGGCAATCATCCAAGGAACGGATATCTCCCTTGATGAAATCAATGGAATTTTTAAAAGCCTCCATATGAGAAAGTTTTCCGGCCGACAGATTGTCGATAATGCGGACTTTTTTCCCTTGCTTGACTAGCGTTTCCGCAATATGAGAGCCGATAAACCCGGCCCCTCCCGTGATGAGACAGAGTTCTTTGGCCATGGGTTTACTCTCCTTTAAAATTCCTATTTCGTGGCGGAAGATCCCGCGCTTGGAGTTTTCTTTTTAGCGGGCATGAAATATCCGTCAAGACCGGCGACGATATAGCGAGTCATCATATCCCAAATGACTCCCTGGGCCTGTTGCTCGGTCATGCCTCCGGGCATGTTAAAGGCTGCATAGGGCTCGATTCCTTGGAGATTGTTATTGCTCCAGAGGACTTTTCCGGTTTTGGGGTCTTTTAAAACCGCATGGGCGGTAATGGTCAATTGGTAAGCGGTTGGAACCAAATTCGCGCCGGTTTGGGTGGGAATCAATAGATAGGTTTCAAGAGTAATCGTCAGAATTCCTTGACATTGAGAGCGGGTCCCAATTTTATAGCCTTCGTCGAGCAATTGGTTTTGCATCGCTGTCTGAAGCGCGTCTTCGAGCCCAAACTGTTGGGTTTTGTTGCGAACCGTGTCGATAAAAACCGAGTGTCCATTGGGCGGCTTGGGCTTATGGAATAGACACAAACATCCCGAAAAAGAAAGCGCGGAAATTAAAGCAAGAGAGAGAGAGACGGTTTTTTTCATAACGAGTTATTATACAACATGAAGATAATGATAGACTGAAATCGTGAAAGCCAAGATTAAAGACATCATTTCTGTTTTGCTCGTCTTAATTTCTTGCGCTCTTCTTTTTCTTTATGAGCGCCAAACCAAGGTTTTTTTGACCGGAGCGGAGTGGCTTCATTCGTTTTCCTTGGCTCCGGTGAGCGGGCCTTTTTCACTCCGTTCGTTTTTGGGCGTCTTCATGACGAGTTTGTCTTCAACTCTCGTTTGTCTATCCTGGGTTTTTGTGGCGCTTTTTTTGGGGCTTGCGGTTTTAAAACGAATTCAAGTTTTCCCCTCACTTGAAGCGAGAAATTTATTAATGGCTTTAGGGCTTGGCCTGGGGCTTTTGTCTTTTTCCGTTTTTATTTTGGGAGTTTTTCATCTTCTTTATCCCATCTCCGCCTTGGTCTTGGCTTTGAGCGCCTTGGCGATCAGTTTCTTGGAACTTCGGAAAGCGCCCCTAGGACCGCCCTTTCGTTTGAGTCCTGAATGCCGCGAAACTTTTCAAGAGCCCGCCGCTTTTCTCATATTGATTTTTTGCGCGTTGGTTTTGGCTTTTCATTTCTTGGGCGCGCTATTGCCACCGACCTCTTTTGACGAGATGGATTACCAGCTGGCGTTGCCGAAACTCTATATTCTTCATCACGCTTTAATCAACACCCCGTTTAATCATCTGTCTTACCTCCCTAAAAACATCACGCTTCTTTTTACATTGGGGCTTTTGTCCGGCGGCCCGATTGTGTCGACGCTTTTCTCCTTGACCCTTGGAATTTTGTGCGTGTTGGCTGTCTATTTTTTTAGCCGGGATAAAATGGGCTCAAACGCGGCTTTTTGGAGTTCTGTTTTCTTTTTCCTGATTCCGGTCATCGGCAATCAGATGAGAAACGCGGTGGCCGATTTGGGAACCGGGTTTTATGAACTCATCGGAGTTTTTTTAATCCTTGAATGGGCTGAACAAAAAGAAAAGCGGATGCTTTTTTTAAGCGCCATTTTTTGGGGGCTTGCCTTAAGCTCAAAATATACCGCCTTGCCGGGCTTTATCATTGCCTGCGCGTTTCTCCTGTTTTATTCCTTAAAAAGAGAAAAAGGTTTCATTTCGGCCCCGCTTATTTTTTTAAGCGTGGCTTTATTGCTATTTCTTCCCACCATGGCTTGGAATTTTTTCTGGACCGGAAATCCGCTGACCCCGCTTTTGAGCCGCTGGATCCATAGCCGTAATTTCTTTTATCTGGGTCGGTATAAACCGCTCGTCGATTATGCCGCTGGGCGCGGAATTCCGGATTATTTCCCGATTAAAAATTTTGGAGATGTTGTTAAACTTCCCTGGCGCTTGTGCGTGCGGCACAATGATTACAATCACGATCTGGGGGCGGCATTTCTAGCGGCGGCTCCCTTATCTATTTTAAGCCTCAAGAAAAAAATATCTCCCTGGATGACTCGCCTTTCTTTCTTTGTCATTTCTTATTGGTTTTTCTGGATGCTGATTCCCATTCATATGACGCGCTATTTTGTCGCGGGTTTAGCTTTGACGAGTTTGATGTTCGGGTGGTGGGTGTCGGAGACGTTTAAAATGGGAAGAGTGCGGTATCTCCTTGTGCTTCCGCTCATCTTTGCTTTCATCCAACAAGGAATGCGGATGATTGATATCCAAAATACCCGCAAGCGCCCATGGGGATACTTGAGTGGACGCGCTTCCCAGGATGATTACATTGACGCGATATTAAACGATTCTCCATATGACGCTGAGATCTATGCCAACCGTCATATCCCCAAAGATTCGACGATCCTGGTCTTTGACGAATTTAGAACTTTTTATCTTGATCGAAAATTTATCGCCGCGACCCCATGGGATCACGAGCTTTGGCATGAAGTCATCGCCCAAAGTCGAAATGGACGGGAAATCTCCCAGCGCTTACATCGGCTTGGAATTACCCATTTTCTCGCCAATGACACCTATCTGCGGGGAAATTCCGGATTTTCTTGGGCGGATCCGTGGAGCCCGCAAGAACGCTTGAGGGCCGCGCGTTTTATCGCAAAGCGGATGAAGCGCATCTACACCGACGGAAACGAGGTTTGGATCGCCCAAATTAAGTAAACTAAGGCTTAGAGGCGCAAACCGTGGCAAAGATATTGGTCGTTGATGACGATTTTGAAATCGTTAGCGTGGTCAGAGATGTCTTGAGCAGAGACGGTCACGAGGTTCAAACCGCTTCTGATGCCGCCGAAGGAATGAAAAAAGCGCGGGAGATGGTTCCCGATCTGATTATTCTGGATTTCCATATGCCGGGGGCAAACGGAGCCCATCTTTTCGAAAATCTCAGAAGAAACGCCTCGAGCTCAAAAACTCCCGTGATCTTCATGAGCGGACAAGCTTCCAAAGAAGATATCTTTTCCGAGACTTGCGAGTCCGGAGATTGCTGTTTCTTGGCCAAGCCAGTCGATATCAAAGAACTGAGACGCGTGATCGATGCGATGTTGGGAGCCAAAGGTGTCTAATCTGGTTTTGGTTCGGCATGGGCAATCCTTGTGGAACTTGGAAAACCGTTTTACCGGTTGGGTGGATATTGAGCTAAGCGACAAGGGCAGAGAAGAAGCCCAAAAAGCGGGGAGACGTCTTGCGGGATTTGGTTTTCAGATGGCGTTTACATCCGCTCTTAAGCGCGCTCAACAGACCTTGGATATTATTTTAAAGGAAATTCATCAAACCGAAATTCCCATATTCAAGGATCAGGCCCTCAATGAAAGGCATTACGGCGATTTGCAGGGCCTAAACAAGGCGGAGACCGCAAAAAAATACGGAGACAATCAGGTTCGCCTGTGGCGAAGGTCTTATGACGTTGAGCCTCCCCATGGGGAGAGTCTGAAAGACACCGCCGCCCGGGTTTTGCCCTATTTCCGCTCTAAAATCATGCCCGAAATCCAAAAGGGGAAAGATATTTTGGTCGTCGCTCATGGAAATAGTTTGCGTTCGGTCATTATGTCTTTGGAAAATTTGTCTCCGGATCAAATTGTGTCTGTCGAGATTCCTACCGGGCAACCTTGGGTCTATGAAATGGATCCCGCAGGGAAAATTCTGTCTAAAGAAATTAGCGCCTAAGAATTAACGGTTTTGGCGACTGCGGCGGGATTGTCCCAAATTGCGTTTTTAAATCGCCGATGGACCCATAACCACTGAGCTGGATTTTTCCGAATCCAACCTTCCACTCTTAAGGATAAGGCTTGGGTAAATTCCTTGGAATCTTCCGGAATCTCCTCGGGATTGATGGCCGGTTCAAAAATGACGTGAATGATTCCCTTCTCGTCCCGGGTTTGAGAAACCGGGACAATCGGGGCTTGGGCTCGTTTGGAGAAAAGCCCTAAAACTCCAAGAGTGTGAACCTGGGCGGTGAAAAATTGAACGTAGATTCCGGCCGGCGGGGCGATGTATTGATCCAAAACAAAGCCGATTGATTTTTGATTGTGAAGGCCTTTTAAGACCGCGCTCAGTCTCTGTTCCTTGTAGGCCGAACCGCATCCCGCCAAAGCTCTTAAAGAAGTGATTTTTTTATTTAGCCAGGCGGGCTTCAGTTGTCGGGTGATGATGGTGACGGGAACGCCTTTTAATGCCGCGATGATCGACATAATCTCCCAGTTGGCTAAATGGGCCGAGACAAAAAGGACTCCTTTTCCGCGTTTGTGGGCTTTTTGCCAATTTTCAAGCCCCTCAACCGCGGCAATTTTCTGGACGTAGGATAGGTAGTGTCCCGGAATGGGAGAAAACATATGCAAAAGCTCAAAAGCCAAAATCCCGTAATGCTCAAAGTTTTCTTTAAGTAGTCGTTGCCTGTCAGAGGCCGATATCTCTGGCATACAGAGACTGATATTTTCCCAGGCGATGCGTTTGCGCGTGCCGCCTATCCAAAGGAGAAAATGCCCGAGCGCTTTTCCTAACTTAATTTCCAAAGAGCGCGGCAAAAAAGAAACTAGCGTTCCCGTCAATGTCAGGATGATCCAAAGAAATAGTGAAAGAATGGGGTTCATGAGCGTTAAGAAATTCTATAAAATACGGGTATGGGATTTTCCTCTCCATCCCGGCGTGGGCATCAGAGATTTTCTTGCTCGATTCCGGTCATGGTCTACAAATCCATGCTGCGCCCGCGTTTGGGAGAGGCGACGATTCTCGACTTGGGGATGGGGGGCGCGCGGATATCTTCCCCCGTCATTCTTCAGGTTCGGGAAAATTATCAGCTTAAATTCGCCTACCGCGATCGGAAACTTAGTTTCGATTTTCAAGTCGTTTGGAAAAAAGAAGGAAATTCCAAAGGCGCAAATTTTTACGGCCTTACTTTTCTGTTGAGTCCGCGCAAGGAAGAGGCGCTTAAAGCCTTGGTCGATTGTCTGCGCACGGAAGAGAAATCTCCGGGCTCGGGGATGGATTTAAAGAATTACTGGAATTCCTAAATCCCTTTAAAATCCATCACTCCGATGAAAGTCGGGGTCCAAGTATATCCCTAGATTCCGGCTTTCGCCGGAATGACGAAAATGCAAATGTAAAGAAACGGTTGTATCCCTATTCTAGGCTTTGGGCGGCTCGGGAAGAGCGGGTTTTTCCTCCGCTTTTTTCTCGGTCGCGTTAAGTGGTTCCATTCCTTCTCTAAGGCCTTGTTTAAAGGCTCCCATCGATTTGCCCAGGGCCTTGGCCGCCTCGGTGATGCGGCCTGGTCCAAATAGAATCAGGCCTACTACCAAGACAACGAGTATTTCTCCGAAACTGAGATCAGGCATCTTATTTACCGCCTAGGGGTTGCAGCGATCCATTGGAAACCAAATGCTTGTATTCCTTGGGATAAAGATTCTTGAAATTATTCAAAAGCTTCGTTCGATTAGCGATCCAGGCTTTAAGGTTTTTTCCCATTTTGCGCTGTTTGGAATCAAAAACCAAAAACTCCCAGATTTTTTTGCCGTCTTTTCCGACCGGGCACCCCGGTTTGGACATCATCCGGTGCACGTAGCGGCTCCAGATTTTGGGCTCTGCCTTGATGATATTGGGGCCGACCTTGAAGATTTCCGGTTGGGTTTTTTTAGCGGCTGCCATTTCAGCATCGGTGAGTTCAAGAAATTGAGAGTTGATCGGCCGGGCGATGGTGTGGCAAGCCTGGCATTTTTGGGAGAAAACCTTGTAATAAAGCTTCATTTTGGGTGGATAATGAGACACGTCGATGGTGGTCGGCCCGAAATCATTGGGATAAATACCCACATCCGCCTTGACCGTCGGTTTATATTTAGCCGAAGCGACCGCGGCAACGGAGAAAACGGCAATCAAAGACACGGCAAATATTTTTAAGCGATTCATACTTCCTCCTATTTCATTTCCTATCTTCATTTTACATTTTTTAGAAAAGTTATCAAATTGGTCAAGAAATAAATCGTCAGCGATGGTGGCGGACGGGATTTTTGCGGATGAAATCAAGAACGCCTTGAGGCGTCCACTTGTTCTCGTAGAATTCTTTGAGGTTTTCCATTTTCGGGCTTAGCAAAACGCTTTCCACATTGTGGTTGACCATGCCGCCTTCAGGGATGGCAAGAACGTCAAAATAGGACTCAAAGTCGGCCAAGGCCTGGGGGTTTCCAGTGGCAAAGGTGGCCAGCTTGAGATCGGCGCGATATTTTTGGGCGTAGTTTTTGAGAACCTTGGGGGTATCAAATTGAGGATCGAGAGTGACAATCAGAATATGGAAGGGCCGCTGATGCTTTAACTTTTTCCACTTTTCCAGGAGTTGCATCGTTAGCGAAGTGGTCAAGGGACACATGCTTTTCATCGGACAGCGGGTATAAATAAAGGAAATAAAAACATACTTTCCCTTAAAATCATAGAGATGAAAGGTTTTTCCGTCCTGATTGGTGAAGGCGAAATTTGGAATTGTTTTGGATGCGGTGGCGGAAAAAGCGGTTTTAGCCGGATTAAAAAGAGAAGTAAAGAATAAAAAAAGGAAAATTTGTGCGCGGAGCTTCATTGTCAAATTATAGGAATTTTAAGTTTTTGTCGCTTCGCGGTTTTTCGCGCCTGTTCATATCCCGCGTCGAGATGGCGGGCGACTCCGAGAGCGGGGTCATTGGTCAAGACTCGTTCGATGCGGATATCCATTTCTTTGCTGCCATCGGCGACGGTGACTTGTCCCGCATGCAAGGCATATCCCATCCCGACTCCTCCTCCGTGGTGAAAACTGACCCAAGAAGCTCCCGAGGCGGTGTTTAAAAGCGCGTTGAGAATGGGCCAGTCCGCGACGGCATCCGAGCCGTCTTTCATCGCCTCGGTTTCGCGGTAAGGACTTGCGACCGATCCGGTGTCGAGATGATCTCGTCCCATGACGATGGGGGCTTTGATTTTTCCTTTTCGGACCAGATAATTGATCCGTAGTCCCATCTCGGCTCTTTCTCCGAGACCCAACCAACAGATGCGCGCCGGAAGGCCTTGAAAGGCGATTTTCTTGGAAGCCAGATCCATCCAGCGCATGAGAGATTTATTATGGGGAAATAAGCGCCTGACTTCGGCGTCAGTGACGGCGATATCATTGGGATCTCCGGATAAAGCGGCCCAGCGGAAGGGGCCTTTTCCCTCGCAAAAAAGCGGGCGTATAAATTCCGGGACAAATCCTGGAATCTCATGGGCATTTTTAACTCCGCCTTGATAAGCCAAGGTGCGGATATTGTTTCCATAATCAAAGGTCACCGCTCCCTGGCGCTTAATTTCCAACATGCCTCTCACGTGATCGGCGGCTGATTCCTTGACTTGCTTGAGATACTCTTCGGGATTTGATTTTCTTAAAGCGGCGGCCTCTTCAAGACCGAGGTTTTTGGGAATATACCCAAACATCGGATCATGGGCCGAAGTTTGATCGGTGAGAACGTCAATGGGAATTTTTCTTAAAGCTAATTCGGGAATGATTTCGGCGGCGTTCCCCAAGAGTCCGATGCTCAGGGCCTCTCCTTTTTCCTTGGCCTTAAGCGCTTGGGATAAGGCGTGGTCTAAATTGGTTTCCGCGATGTCAAGGTATCTGGTTTTAAGCCGCATCTCGATTCTTTTTGGATCGATCTCAACGGCCAGCATGACCCCGCCGTTCATAGTCGCGGCCAAGGGCTGAGCCCCGCCCATCCCTCCAAGGCCCGCGGTGACGATCAGGCGATTTTTGAGGCTTCCGTTAAAATGCTTTCTCGCGGCAGCGGCAAAAGTCTCGTAGGTTCCCTGGACGATTCCCTGGCTTCCTATATAAATCCAAGATCCCGCGGTCATTTGTCCGAACATCATGAGGCCCTTCTTTTCAAGTTCGTCGAAGGTTTCCCAATTGGCCCAGCGCCCGACTAGATTTGAATTGGCGATCAGAACTCGCGGGGAATAAGGGTGTGTCCGAAAAACGGCGACGGGCTTTCCGGACTGAATCAAAAGGGTTTCGTCGTTGTTGAGGGCTTTAAGGGCGCTTACGATGGCGTAAAAAGACTGCCAATTTCTCGCCGCCTTGCCGCGGCCGCCATAAACGACCAAGTCTTCCGGGCGCTCGGCGACTTCGGGATCGAGATTGTTGTGCAACATTCGCAAAGCGGCTTCCTGTTGCCAACCCTTACAAGAAATTTTGGTTCCGCGCGGAGCGCGCAGAGGTTTTAAAGGAGGAAGATTTCGCTTCACTGATTATTATCGTTAGAAAGAGATTTTAGGGTTTTCCGGGTCGTTTGATTGACCCGTTGGACTCCGGATGGAAGCGTAATAAAGGTTCCATTTCCGCCGCGGATCGCGGGCGTGTTCTTAAAAACTTTTCGGATCGAGGTATTCGGAGTTTGAGCGATTACGGCTTTTCCTTTTACTAGAGACGCCAAGGCCGGGGCCAGATCATTTGAAACTTTCGCGGGATCGTTTTGGTTGGAGATGGCCACCGGAGATGATTGAGCGGAAAAAGACTCAAGAGGAGTGAGGGGCTTATTTGAGGCGTTAAACCGAGAACAACTGGCTTCTCCCGGAACAGAGCAGGGCTGGGTGTTTTCAACGACATCTCCCCAGGCCTGATCGTCTGGAATGAGCGCAAGGGTTTTTCTGATGGAGGCCTCTTGAGCCCGAACCGAAGGTGACAGCGAAAGAAAAACGAGCGCTACGGCACTGGAAAATGAAATCAGTTTCCCCATGCTCTAAGAGTATCCTTTGGGAAATTAGGGCGCAAGGGCCAAAAGGCCTAGAGAGCGTCTAGGCCCTCCGGCCCCGCGAACGCGCTAAAATTTATTTTATATACTTAAGGTATGTCGCTATTTGAACGGATCAAAAGCGTTTTTTCTGGCAAAGAAAGCCCCGCTTCTCATTCCGAGGCGGAGGCTCAAGCGGGGAGCGTCAAGAGCCCTTCTGCCACTGATGAGACTCCGGATCTTTTATCCGGAAAAGGAATTCCCGCTTTTTTCTACCGTAAGTGGAAAGATCCCGCGTTTATCAAACAGATGCGGGCTTTGGCGGCCCAGATGCAGCGAGAAGGCGTCGATCTTAAAAGCATGTCCGCCGTCAAGGCTTGGATTGAAAAAAACAAAGAGGCCATTGAATCCGGAAAAATAAGCGCCCAACCGGAAGCCGGCGCGAAAGCCGCTCCTTATATTAAGAGTTCGCCGGATATATCCAGAAACGACCCCTGTCCTTGCGGATCGGGGAAAAAATATAAGAAATGCTGCGCCCTCAAAGCGGCGAAGACGTGAACTCTCGGCCGCTGAAGGTCGGAAAATTCGAGTTGTTTCCCATCAAAGACGGCACTTTTCGTTTGGACGGCGGCGCGATGTTTGGAGTGGTTCCTAAGACCCTCTGGAACCGGGAGATTGCCGCCGATGAGATGAACCGTATTCCTTTGGCCTTGGGGGCTTTATTGATCAAGACCCCCCGGGGGCGTTTCGTTTTGGTGGATACGGGGTTGTCTTCCAAATATGACAATCAGCCCAAATTCCGAAAGCTCTATGGCGTCGAACGCCCTCAGACCTTGAAAGATGAACTCAAGGCCATGGGGCTCTCTTTAGCGGATATCAGCCTAGTCATCAATACCCATTTGCATTTTGATCATGCGGGGGGAAATACCGAATTTTCGGAAAAAGGCGTTCCCATTCCCGCTTTTCCAAAGGCGCGCTATTTAATTCAGAAAGAAGAGTGGGATGACGCCTCACATCCCCATGAGAGAAATCAAGCCAGCTACTTTAAAGAAAATTTTGAGCCCTTAGACAGCGCCGGTTTGGTAGACTTAATCAGCGGAGAATACGAAATTGAGCCGGGGCTTCGCGTGATTCGTTCCGGCGGGCACACCCGCGGGCATCAATGCGTTCAGATTGTTTCCGAGGGAGAAATTGCCGTCTTTTGGGGAGATTTAATTCCGACTGCCGCTCATCTTCCACTTCCGTGGATTATGGGCTATGATTTGTATCCGGTGGATACCTTGGAAATTAAGCGGGATATGCTCAAAAGAGCCTTGGATGAAAATTGGACCTTGATTTTTCAGCACGATCCTCGTCTAAGAAGCGCGAAATTGGATTTTCAAAATGGAAAATATGCGGCGAAAATCTTGGATTAAAAAAAGCGGCGTATTGACGGCTGCGGCAATTTTTTCTTCTTGCGGAATGTCCCATGTTAAATCCCGCCCTTCTCAGCCTTTATTTCCTCCTTTGATGCCGGTCGCTTCTTCTCCGGCCATTCCGGCCAATGCCGATATCCTCGTTGATTCGAAGGATCAAATTTCCTTTTTTGGAGAAGACGGGGCTTCGTATCTGAAAATTTATGTGGATCATCATTAT
>JAKAQV010000181.1 GCA_021819565.1 bacterium
TTCCGATCTAGGCGATCAAGGAAGAAAGGCGGCAGCTGGAACCGATTAAGGAAATCGCGGATAAACTCATTGACACCAGCGGTCTTACCCTGGGCGAGTTAAAAGAGGTTCTTTCTCAAACTCTGGAACTTTCCGACGCGGAGGAAATGAATTTGTCGGTGGTCTCTTTCGGATATAAGTACGGAATTCCCCGCGACGCCGATATCGTGCTTGATGTTCGTTTTCTTCCCAACCCCAATTATGTCGAGAGCCTTAAGAAAAAGACCGGGCTTGATTCCAAGGTGAGAAAATACGTGATGAGTCAGCCTGCGGCGACTAAATTTCTCGAGGGTTTTTGGCGTTTGGCGCGGGAGCTTTTGCCTCAGTATATTCGCGAGGGCAAGTCTTATTTGACGATCGCCATCGGATGCACCGGCGGCAAGCACCGGAGCGTGGCGATTACCCATCTTCTCGCTCAAAAGCTTAAGTCCAGCGGTTATCCCGTTCAAGAATTCCATCGCGACATTAGAGATGACTCATGACCGAGCGAGAATTTACGATTCCTAATACCTTAGGGCTGCACGCTCGTCCGGCGGCGATTTTGGCCCAGGAAGCGGGGAAATTTAAGAGCGCTATTACCATTTTGAAAGATGGCCTTGAAGTTAACGGGAAAAGCGTTATGGGACTTATGCTCTTGGCCGCGGAATGCGGTTCAAAACTGCGGATTCGCGCCGACGGCCCAGATGAAATTCCGGCGCTGGACGCCTTGCGCGCGCTGTTTGACAAAAAATTTGGGGAACAATAGAAATGATTATCGTTAAAGGAATTGGGGCCAGCCGAGGAATTGCGATTGGAAGCGCTTTTGTCCTCGAGGATGAAGAAGTCGTCGTAACCCGCGTTGAACTGCCCAAACAGCTTTTGAGAGCCGAGGTCAAAAGGTTTAAAGAAGCGCATAAGGCCGCCCTGCGGGATTTGGACGCCGCCGAAGCCAAGGTTCTTAAGTTTTTAGGGCGAGACCACGCCAAGCTCATTCATGCCCATCGGATGATTTTAACGGATACCTTGATTACCAAGGATGTTCCGATGCGCATTATCAAAGAGGGGGTCAATGCGGAGTTCGCCCTTTCGGAATCCGTTGAATCGGTGGCGCAACAGTTTGAAAAAATAGATGACGATTTCTTTAGGGAAAGAAAACATGATTTGATGGACGTGGCCAAACGCCTCTTGGCCCATCTTCTTAAAAAGAATAAAAAATCGATGCCGGCTCCGGCGGAAGGCTCTATTTTGGTCGCGCGAAATCTCTTGCCTTCCGAAACCTTGAGCCTTCATGACTCCAAGGTACTGGGTTTTGCGACCGATTTGGGCGGAAAGTCAAGCCATACCGCCATTTTAGCCCAGAGTCTGCGCATCCCGGCGGTCGTGGCCTTATCCGATGCCAGCCGCCGGGTTAAAACCGGAGATTTTCTCATTATCGACGGCGAAAATGGCCTTTTATTTATCGATCCGACTCCGGATGTAGTCGCCAAATATAAGAATCTGCAAGATAAAGAAAAATTGGCGGAGAAGTCTTTGGAATCCTTGCGCGGGCTTCCGGCGGTGACCGCCGATGGGAGAAAAATCCTGCTTGAGATTAATCTCGACTCCTTGGAGGAAGTCAAGGGAATTTCCGCTTTAAATCCCGACGGGGTGGGATTATTCCGAACCGAGTATTTGTTCTTAAATCGTCCGGCCCCGCCTTCCGAAAAAGAGCAGTCGACCATTTATGCCGCGGCTCTTAAAGCCTTGGAGCCGAAATCGGTCGTTTTTCGGACCGCGGATTTGGGCGGCGATCGCGTGGCCGCTTTGGGAGTGGAAGCGGTGAGAGACGAAGCCAATCCGTTCATGGGACTTAGAGGGGTGCGCCTGTTTTTGCGCCATCAAGAAGTTTTTAAGACTCAAATCCGCGCTATTTTGCGGGCCGCCTCCAAAGGCGGACACGCCCGGATTTTAATTCCGATGGTTTCATCCCTATGGGAAATCCAAAGCGTTAAAGACATTATCTCTCAAGCCAAAACCGAGCTTGAGAAAGAATCGGTCGTGATTCCGGGAAAAATAGAATTGGGGATCATGGTTGAAATTCCATCCGCGGCTATTTTGCTTGACGTCTTTTTGCCTCATCTGGATTTTGTTTCGATTGGAACCAATGATTTGATTCAATACATACTCGCGGTCGACCGCATCAACGACCACGTCGCGCACCTCTACGACGCTTTTCACCCCGCCGTTTTAAGGTTCATCAAGATGATCGTCGATGCGGCGCAAAATCAAAAAAAACGCGTTGGCGTCTGCGGGGAAATGGCCGCGGATTTAAAAGCAGTGCCCGTTTTGGTGGGGCTTGGGATTGAAGAAATTTCCGTTCCGATGCGCATGCACTTAAGGGTCAAGGAAGTCATTCGTTCACTCAACTACAAAGCGCTGTCTGCCAGCGCTTCCAAGGCCTTGGCGGCTTCCGACGCCGAAGAAGTTCGCCGGTTGTTCGGATACTAAAGCGATGGATCCTAGGCATATTCGCAATTTTTCGATTATCGCCCATATCGATCACGGCAAATCCACCTTGGCGGACCGAATTCTGGAACAGACGGGGAGTTTAGACCGGAAAATGCGCCATGTCGATCAGGTGATGGATTCAATGGAGCTTGAGCGTGAGCGCGGCATTACGATTAAGGCTAAAGCCGTCCGGATGAAATATAATTTCAAGGGAGAAGAGTTCATCCTTAATTTGATTGATACCCCCGGGCACGTGGATTTTAGTTATGAGGTTTCCCGCGCCTTGGCGGCTTGCGAAGGGGCTTTGCTGCTAGTGGACGCGACCCAGGGGGTCGAAGCGCAGACAATCGCCCACGCGGGTTTGGCCGGCTCTTTAGGGCTTAAAATTATTCCCGTTATCAATAAAATTGATTTGCCCTCGGCCGATTTGGACGCGACTCTCGAGCAGATTTGGGAAACCTTAAAAATTGAGGAAGAAGAAATTCGAGTCAGCGC
>JAKAQV010000033.1 GCA_021819565.1 bacterium
GAAGGATTTTGGATGAGGGGCTTGCCTTTGGGATTTTTGAGTCTCTGCTCAACGGCGGCTATGTTATGTTGAGCTTGGGTGAAATTAGGGTCAAATTGAAGAGCTTGTTGATAGGCCTCTTTGGCGTGTTCAAAATCATTGAGCATAAAATAGGCGTTTCCAAGGCTGGTATAAACCTCGGCTCCTTCCGCATGCTTGTCCGGATCAGGATGGCGATGAACCGGATAGGGAATTCCAGGAACATGGACATAGGTCTGATAACTCAATATCGTTTTGCGCAAAAAAGGCTTGACGATCAAAGAAGGGTCTACAGCGCACTTATCAGCCAAAATATATTCTTGATAGGCTTTCACCGCATCCGCATAGCGGTGTTCCATCATGTAGACTTGCCCGATTCTCAAAAAATTAGGGCCAAACACTGGATCGATCGTTTTGTAGAGCTTAAAGCGAGTCAACGCGCGGTTAAAATACATCAGAGCGTCCTCGGGGTGGCCATGATCTATAGCCCACTGAGCGCGTTTGAGATGTAAAACCCCGACCTGATAATGCATCTGGACATAATTGGGAGAAAGCTTCCGCACCTCGTTATAAGCGTCTAACGCGCGTTCGTAATCATCCCGCGGCACATTATTTTTGTCTCCCCAAGACGGATTATAAGTTTTCTCCATGTTAAACCGGTCGTTAAAGACATTGCCCATAAAATACAACGCCATCGCGAAATTAGGATCGAGGCGATGCACCGTTTGGTATTCAGATAAAGCCTTGTCCCAATCGTGCTCTTTTGAAAAATAGATAGCGATATTGTGGTGAATATCGGCTTTAAAGTATCCCCAAAAAGTATAGAGAATCGGTAAAACCGATAGGACCAACGCCCCAATGAAAGGATTCTCGGACAGAAGAATAAGCCGGAAAAAAATAAAACCTAATCCAAAAACGCAAGCCAACAAGGTGCCCCAAGACAGCCACCATTGAAGAATTTCCCCTCCCATCGTCAAACGATCAATAGGGCCTTGAAGAACGCTAAATTGGGTTAAAATTAAAAAGGCAATATAAAAAAGCCCGCCCCACGCGGCGAGGCGAACAGGCCAAATTAGAAACTCAGAGAGAGTTTTCCAAAAAGACTCCGAAGAGTCCTCGGCCGGCTTCATGTTCTTTTCCTGAATTAGATGCGATTCATAAAGACCTTTCCCGCGGGAAAGATTGACAATCATTCCCGGCAAAAGGCCCAAGTAAACCCCGGAAGAGACAAAGCGCAGGCTGACATCGAAAAAATTATGACACAACATGCCGATAAAAGCGACCATGTAACCCAAAAGATCGTAAACCCTAGGCGGAATTTTCTTGTCTTTTGAAGAATTCTCAAGCATCTGGCCCAAAGACTTAAAGCCGACCACCAAGGTGCTGATAATCAACCATAGAAATACCCCAAACCCCAAAATTCCATTGTCAAACATCTCTTCTAAATACTCGTCTTCCGCGTGATCGGTCTCGGTATTATGCTTGGCCTCGATATGGAAAATAGGAGGGCGCCGAAAAGCGGGATAAACCGGAGGAAAACTTCCGATGCCGGTCCCTATAAATGGTTGGGTCATGATCATTTCCCAAGTCGCCTCCCAGGTAAACAAGCGGAAATTGACGGAGGCCAAACGTGTCGTAAAGTCTTTGGTAAAAATATAAGAAAAAGGCAATAAGACCGCGACCGCGCCCCCAATCAAGTATTTTCGATAAGGAAGGATAATCTCTTTAAAATAAATAAAGGCAATCACGCAAAAAACGACAATAACGATTCCAAAACCAACCCAGGCGCCCTTGGTCCCCGTGAAATAGAGATCGACTAAGAGCATCAGCATCAAGGGAATCAAGGACATTCGGCGTTGTTTGAGATAGCGCAACAATAAAATAGGAAAGATAATGACTAAAAAGTCGGCAAAAAAGTTGGGATTTCCATATGTCGAAAAAACCCGGTCGCCAAAGGCCATGCGCCAGATAAAGGGATCGATGCCATGCCCCACTCCGGGAGGAAAGAAATGGGTGTCAATCACCTGGAGAAAGCCGTAGCCGACCGCCACCCAAGCCGTCCAAATCAATATTTTCGTCAAACGTTCAGAAGCTTCGGCGTCAAACTCATAAATGACAATCAGAGCCACCGACATGAAGAAAAAATGCCGTATGAAAAAGTCTACGCTCGCCATCCGATAAGGCGCATGAATGAAAGAAAGAATGCCGACTAAAAGGTAAGCTAAAAACGGAGATAAGCAGACGAGATCCTCGCGGCTTAAAGCGGCTCCGCCCGCTTCAATTAAGCGGCTCAGCCACAAGGTTAAAAGCGCAAGTCCCCCCATCTGCATGATCGTAATCTTAACTTGAGCGGAATCGTAAGTCCGCAGATAAAAAAGGGAAGAAATTAAAAAGTAGAGAAGCGGAAGCCACCAAATGATAGTCTTGTGAAGAAAGGACTGAATTTCCAGAGACTTCTTGAGCGCGGCAACCTTGTCTTTAACTATAGCGGGCATCAAGAAATCCTAGCAAAAAGGCAGGTAAATATCGTTAGATATCGTAGTTGCCATGCAAAAAAAGAAAATATTAGTTACTGGTTCATCCGGCTTGATTGGTTCTGAAGTCTGCGTTTATTTTGGCAAACGCGGCTTTGAGGTGCACGGTCTTGACAACAATCAGCGCGCGGTTTTTTTCGGCCCCGCAGGCGACACGCGGTGGAATCAAAAGAGATTGTCCACAACCATCTCCAGCTTTACCCATCACGAACTCGACATCCGCGACCGAGAAGGCGTGTTAAAGCTTGTCGCTGAAATTCGGCCGGAGGTGATTGTCCACACCGCGGCGCAGCCGTCTCATGACCGCGCCGCCGCCATACCCTTTGACGACTTTGATACCAACGCGGTCGGAACACTCAACATGCTGGAAGCGGCGCGCCGGGCTTGTCCCGAGTCGCCGTTCATCCACATGTCCACCAATAAGGTCTATGGCGATTTGCCCAACACAATCCAGCTTAAAGAGCTTAAAACCCGTTGGGATTATGACGACCCGCGCTATGAAAACGGAATTCCCGAAACTTTTTCAATCGATCAGTCGAAACATTCCCTTTTCGGAGCTTCCAAGGTCGCGGGAGACGTCATGGTGCAGGAATACGGCCGCTATTTTTCGATGCCGACCTGCTGCCTGCGCGGTGGATGTTTGACCGGGCCGAATCATTCGGGAGTCGAACTCCACGGGTTTTTAAGTTATCTCATCAAATGCAATCTTGAAGGCCGAGAGTACAAGGTCTATGGTTATAAAGGAAAACAGGTGCGAGACAATATCCATTCCGAAGACGTCGCGGCCTTTATCCATGAATTTTCAAAGGCGCCGCGTTGTGGAGAAGTCTATAACCTCGGCGGCGGAAAGGGAAACGCCTGCTCTATTTTAGAGGCCTTTGAAAAAGTGGAGGCCTTAAGCGGGCAGAAGCAGAAATACGTTTACCTGGATGAAAACCGCATCGGCGATCACATTTGTTATTACAGCGATTTAAGCAAGATGAAGCGCCACTATCCCAATTGGGATATCACGAAATCTTTAGATGACATTTTTAAAGAAATCGTGGCAGCGTGGAAAAAGCGCTTAACGGTATCCGCGTGAAGCTACTGATCACCGGCGCGTGCGGCTTTGTGGGAAGTTCTCTCATTAAAGCCTGGTCCGAAGCCGGAGTTCGGCATCAGATCATTGGCCTCGATAATTTCATACGCCCGGGAAGCGAACAAAACCGCCAGACGCTCAGGAAATTAGGCGTTAAACTTTTCCACGGCGATATTCGCCTTGCCTCTGACTTTGAGACCTTGCCTGATGTCGACTGGGTCATTGACGCGGCGGCCAACCCCAGCGTTTTGGCGGGCATAGACGGAAAAACCAGCAGTCGCCAACTCATTGAGCACAATTTAATGGGAACTCTCAACCTTCTTGAATTTTGCAAAGGAAAACAAGCGGGATTTATTTTGCCCAGCACAAGCCGGGTTTATTCCATAACGGCTTTGTCAAATCTTCCGGTGAAAGAGAAAAACTTGGCGTTTGAGCTCAAAGAAAGCGCTTCCTTACCGCTAGGCGCAAGCGCCAAAGGCATTGATGAGTCTTTTTCAACCGCTCCGCCCTTGTCTTTATACGGGAGCAGTAAATTCTCATCAGAAGTCCTGGCCTTGGAATATTCCCAATCTTTCGGTTTTCCCGTGTGGATCAATCGCTGCGGGGTCATGTCCGGGGCGGGACAATTTGGACACGCCGAGCAGGGAATCTTTTCTTATTGGATTCACTCTTGGCTTGAAAAGCGGCCCTTGCGCTATATCGGCTTTGGCGGCAAGGGTTTTCAAGTTCGGGATTGCCTGCACCCAAGGGATTTAGCAACTCTTTTAGACAAGCAGATGAATTTCTCAAAACAGAAAGGCGCGCGCATTTTTAACGTCTCGGGCGGGGCATCCAACAGCCTGTCTTTAGCGCAATTGTCCGATTGGTGTCAAAAACGCTTTGGCAAACATGAAATTGCCGCTGATGATCGTCCCCGGCCTTTCGATATTCCCTGGCTGGTTTTGGATTCATCCCTTGCTCAAAAAACCTGGAATTGGAAGCCGAGCCTTGGCATTAAAGAAATTTTAAATGAAATCGCGGATTTCGCCGAAAAAAACCCGCATTGGTCTCAAACCTGTCAATAGGCCTTCAAGATTTTCGATCTTGTAATTTAAAAATCCTCATTTCCGTATTGATGTAATAGTTCGGATCTATAGAAAATGGGCCCAGAGAAAATGGCTTAAAAGCCGCGGCTAAACGGTAATTTTTTCCCACAAATTCGCGCGTTTTGGGATCGGAATAACCTTCTTGATCTAAGACTATATACTGGGGCAAACGCTTTAGAAAATCAGGGCGCTCAAAAACCACTAATCGGTATTGATCGTAGCGAAAAAG
Organism: bacterium; assembly: GCA_021819565.1. Taxonomy (GTDB): domain Bacteria; phylum Elusimicrobiota; class Elusimicrobia; order UBA1565; family UBA9628; genus JAKAQV01. The sequence continues at coordinate 4,945 of JAKAQV010000033.1, forward strand.
CGGCGTGGAATAGGGTTGCGGATAACGGGACAATCCAATACTTTGTCCCGGCTTTATATTTTTTTCAACCCACAAGGCCGCTTGATATCGAGTGGACTTATCTCCATCATTTAAATATAAATTCTTGACATAAACAAAACAAATCAGGAAATTGAAAATCAAAACCACAGGGAGAAAAATCCGTTTCAAGAGCGGAAAAACGCGCTCTGAAACAAAAAATTCGGCGGCCAAAAGAGAAAAAAGGCCCAGAAAAGGATAAAAAAATCGAACGCTGGCCGATCCATTTAAAAATCCCCAAACAAACATAAGAAGAAACCAAAGAAACAAAAGCCCGCCCATGGAAATAACGGCAAAGAAACGCTTCTTTGACTCCGACTTTAAGGCTAAAACAAAGCCTGAAAACGCCGCCATGGTCAGAGCGTAACCCAAGGCCTGAGGAAAATAGCGAGTCAAAAATAAAAAAGTCGAATGAAGCGAAAAACCGGCTTTATGCCGCGGATAAACCAACAATTCCCAAACGTAGTAACCCGGATCGATGAAGAGGTAGGGGTTCGATAGGGCAAACGCCAGAAATGAAAGCAAGGTTCCTTGCCACGCGGGAGAAAAAAGTTTTTGAGAGCGCCCCCGCCAAAGCCAAACAATGATCGGCAAAAATCCAAAATAAAAAAAAGACAAATTGCTTCCGGCGGCAAGACCCGCAAAGACCCCGCAAAAGCGCAAAGCCCTAGCCGATTCCGCTTCTAAAGCCAGCACAGATGCGTCCACGCTGAGAAGCGCCCAGAATGCGGCGTAGGGATGGGGTTTTAAAACGTGGGAATTGGCAATGACGGCCGGAGACAATACAAAAAAGAGCGCAGCCAAAGCCCCCATCCGCTCACCCGAAAGCCTTCGCCCGAGATCAAAAAGAACTATTAAGGTCGCCAGCGTCGAAAAAAACATCAGCCCTCGTCCAGCGATATAAAAACGCGCCATCTGCGACGGGTTAAGCAAGTAAAAAGACAAAGACCGGCTTAAATGAATCCATTTCAAATGGGCTAAGACCTCAAGTAAAACTCCGCAGGAGTAGACGAAAAAACCCCCATACTGAATGTAAATCGGTTTAAGTTTTAAATGAACGGGATCCATCTGAGCCAAAATAGTAAAGGTTTTCTGTTCGTCCGGATTTTGAGACCTTAAAAGAATCGAACGGTAAGAATGGAGGAGGTTTCCCGGAGGCCACACCCAGCCGGGTTTAAATTCCTCAGCCCCTTGAATTCTCGGCATTGACTCATCGGTATCTTCTTGCCGCGATTTTTTTACCCCTTGATAAATCTTCTTCCAACTGGCCTCAAGCTTTTCCGGCATCTGGGGAGTCTTGAGCAGCGCCGGAGAAAAAATGACAAAGCGAGATTGATTCGGCAAGCCCCATCTCAGTCCCGTAAGCCCAAAAAATAATTGCAAAAAGACAGCGGCGGAAATAACCCCCAAGGCAAGCTTGTCTTTAGGCCAGGGGCTCATCGATTATTTTCCTTTTCGATAAAGGTAGCGGTCGGGCATGGACGGCAAAACGAAATCGGATTCTTGACATAAAAAATTATATTTAACGATGTGCCCTAAAGCCGCAAAGCCATCTCTCCAGCCTATTTTTTTCCCCTCCTGGTAAGAGCGCGGGTAATAACGGATAGGAACTTCCGAAACCCGAAGGTTCAGCTTCGCGATTTTAGCCGTAATCTCCGGCTCAAAACCGAAGCGATCGGAATTTAAAACGATATTCTTGATGATATCGGCCTTAAACATCTTATAGCAGGTTTCCATATCGGAAAAATAAAGTCCGGAACAAAGGTTTGAAAAAGCCGTTAAAAACCGATTGGCCAAGCGATGCCAGGTACGGTGGACCTGAAAGCCTGAGTTTTTAAAACGCGAACCATAGACGACATCGGCTTCGCCTTTAAGAATCGGCTCAATCAAAGCGGGAATATCCTTGGGCTCATATTCCAAATCGGCGTCTTGAATGATAATCAAATCTCCGGAAGCAAGTTTAATTCCGCGGCGAATAGCCGCCCCCTTGCCGCGGTTGGTCTCCTGATAATGAGCGATCACTCCTGAATATTTTTCGGACAACTCTTTGATGATTCTCGGAGAATTGTCTTTTGAAAAATCATCGACAAAAACGAATTCCGTGTTAATTCCATAATCGACTTCTTGTAACTTTTTAAAAATTTCCCGCAAGGTTTCTTCTTCATTATAGACGGGGATGATGATGGAAAGCTTAGGATTCATGAACCCGCTAAACGAAGCTGCTTAAAGCATCCAATGAAGAATCGCGGAGAATGGTCTGCCTTAAATCAGGCCCGACCGAAACAGTGGGAATGGAAATTTTGAGCTTTTTTTCAATCCACAAAATATAATTCTGAGCGGCTTTCGGAAGATCAGAAAAATGGCGTGCGGAACCCAAATCTCCGCTAAAGCCTGGAAGACGGATTACAACCGGCCTTGCCTCTTGCTGAATTTTCCTTGACCATGGGAAATCAGAAATGGTTTTCCCTTTCCATTTGTAAGCAACGCAGACTTCAATGGGCCCAGTTCCAGATAAAGTGTCAAGTTTAGTCACCGCCAAGGCGTTGATTCCGCTAATCCGAATGGCATGACGCAGTTGAACAAGATCAAGACTGCCGATTCTCCGGGGACGCCCCGTCGTCGTCCCATATTCATGCCCTTTTTCTCTTAAATAATCGCCGCGTTTGGATTCCATCTCGCTTGGAAAAGGGCCTAGGCCCACGCGCGTGGTGTAGGCCTTGCTTACTCCCAGAACAAACTCAATAGCCGATGGAGAAATTCCAGAACCCGTCGCGGCTCCGCCCGCAATCGGGCTTGAAGAGGTGACAAAAGGATAGGTTCCAAAATCCAAATCTAACATCGCGCCTTGGGCGCTTTCCAAAAGGACGTTCTCTTTTCTCTCAATGGCCTGGGATAAAAGAAGAGAAGTATCTTTTGCATAGGGCTTGATAAAATTCCGAAGGCTGGCGTAATCGGAAAACACCTCTTTTTCAATTGAAGACAAAGGTTTTAACCGGGCCAATTCCGCCGATCGAATTTTCAAATTTTGAGCGACCAATTTTTTGAAAATTTCCGGTTCCAGATAATCGCAAACGCGAATGCCAATCCGCGCGACCTTATCCTCATAACAAGGGCCGATGCCTCTTTTGGTCGTCCCGATTCCGCGTCCGCTGTCTTCCCTAAGACCGTCAAGCAAAATGTGATAGGGCAAAATGACATGGGCGCCCAAACTGACAAAAAGCCTTTTTCGCGAAGAAATGCCCTGTTTTTCAAGGCCCAAGACTTCTTCTCTAAACGCGCTGGGACTCAGAACAACCCCAGAACCTATCACATTTTTAGTCTGCTTAAGGAGTATTCCGGAGGGAATTAAATGCAGGGCATAGCGTTTTTTCCCCACAACCACGGTATGCCCGGCGTTGTTTCCGCCTTGATAGCGCGCGACATACTGCGCTTTCCGGGCAAGAAAATGGACAATCTTCCCCTTGCCTTCATCTCCCCACTGCGCGCCGACGACCACTAAAATAGACATAGTATCACCTTGTCAAAACTCTCCGCCACCATGAGGATGAAACGGGATGCTTCAGTAAAACACGGACGGCCTTTATCTTCTTCTCCAAGGGTATCGCGGCATCTCCGCAAACGCCCAGAGAAAAACGCGCTCTTAGAAATATTTTCGATGAGACAACCTCAACGGCTTCCACCGGGGCCAAGACGGAAGTGGGAACTCCGTCTTGATAGCCGCCAAATATTTTCCACAAATAATGCGCCAAATCTCTTGGATCTGAAATGACGGCTGAAATCATGTCTCCAGCTTTAATTTCAGAGGCGGGAATCCCCAGAGGATCTTCTTCAAGTCCGATTTTAAGGACCGTATGGTCTTCTTGCCCGTCTTGATGCGCCCCCCGCCGCCGGATGATTTTCTCTCCCATCGGTATTCTCAAAGAATTAAACTCTCCGAGGCTTAAAATCTCGGCCTTGACCTTGACCTCGACTTTTGAAGAGGCAAGCGCCCGTCCAAAGGCGATGCCCAGTTCCGACTCCATTCGCGAAGCGAGAGAGGCGTCTATCTCCAGAGGTTTTTGAGCGAGGGCTTGCCGCACATACAGAGATAAGATTTGTTCTAAATTCAGGCTCTCGGACTGCAAACTGCCTTCCCATAAACGCCGGGCATACAGATCTTTCTCAAACTCAAACCAATAACCATCCAAGGTTCTGATATAGACAACCGGATTAAAAGAAACCACCGCGCGCGAACGCAAAACTTCTCCGGACTTGATATTAGCGACCGCTAAGGCCAAGCCAAAACGAGGATCCGACAAATCCCTGAACTTAATTTTAAGGACTAAAATATTCCGCAGACGGCTGGCCAAAACGCGCAAAGCCTGGGGAACCTCGTAAGCCGCCATCTGAAGAGCTAATTCGGCCTCGGCTGAATCGCACCCGGTCTCTTCAACTAAAATGCCGACTTTATCTTCCATGAGAGATCCTAGAACGCGGATGGGCTTTCCCGTAAACATCTTTGAGATGCTCGAGCGATATATGGGTATAAATCTGGGTATTCGAGAGATTTTTATGTCCCAACATCTCTTGTAGCGAGCGTAAATCGCACCCCGCGTTGAGAAGGTGGGTCGCAAAGCTATGCCGAAACATATGCGGGGTCAACCTTTTGGGCCAATGCAGATGATTCTTCCATTTTTTAACGATTAAAGCGATTCCCTGTTCCGACAGACGGGAGTTGAGAGAGTTGAGAAACAAGGGCTCTCCCCCATGCCTTGAGGGTCTTGAATCAAGATAGGCGCGCAGAGCGCTTAAGGCTTGGTTTCCCGCGGGAACAAGCCGTTCGCGCGAACCTTTTCCAAATACCCGAATAAATCCTCCGTTAAAATCCACATCCCCGATATTAAGAGAAGATAATTCCGCTCGGCGAACGCCTGAAGAGTAAAGAATTTCTAAAAGCGCGCGGTCTCTCAAAGAAAAGCGTCCGGCGCTGGCAAAAGGCGCCTCTAATAGGCTTGAGACTTCGTCTTCCGTCATAAATTTAGGAAGCAGTTTTTCTTTTTTGGGAAGAATTAAGCCGACAAAAGGGGACGCGCTCATAAGGCTTCTTTCAACAAGAAACCGCGTCAGGGAACGCAAAGCGGAAATCTTTCTCAACAAGCTGTTTCGCGAAAGATTTTTTTTCTTTTGAAGATCGGCGATATAGCCGCGAACGACTCCTCTTTCTATTTCGGAAGGGGCCTTGACTTTTGAAATCTCAAGAAATTCTTTTAGATCAGCCTCATAAGCTCTTAGAGTATGAGCTGAATATTGCCTGCTTCCCCTCAAATAGGACAAAAAACCGACGATATGCTCTTGCATTATTTTTTCAGCAAATTTTTGGCGAAATCAGCTTCGGCTTCCTTGCGCAAGGCTTGTCCATCGTCTTTACTTAAGGGCTTTAAGTTCCGGCATTTGGGAAAGCCCGAGCAGGCGAGAAAAAAGCCGCGCTTTCCTTTTCTGATCCACATCGGTTTTTGACATTTATCGCATAAGCGGCTGCTCAAAAGCGGGCGGGAATCCATAATCTTTTTCCCCTCCGCGTCCAGAGAAAACGTGTTTTTGCAGATCGGGTAGCCGGAACAAGCCATAAAGCGTCCCTTTCTTCCGGTGCGAATGACCATGGGTTTTCCGCAGATATCGCATATCTCGTCAGTCTTTTCGGGCTCAAGCTTTTTCCCCTCGGCATTCAAGGCAATTTTCCCTTTGCACTCAGGAAAGCGCGAGCAGGAAATGTATTGTCCAAAACGGCTTTCGCGCAAAAGCATGGGGCTTCCGCAAAGAGGGCAAATTTCATCGGTTTTTTTAGGCTCAATGCGAGACACCGTCATTTCTACTGCGGCCTTTTGAACTGATTTTGAAAAGGGTTTATAAAAATCCGCGATAACCCCGTTCCACTCCTCAGCGCCTTCCGCGATTTTGTCAAGGCGCTCTTCCACTTCCGCCGTATATCCCAGGCTGACGACATCGGGGAAATGCTCTTTGAGCTTTTCAGTGACCAAATTCCCCAATTCGGTGACTAGGAGTTGGCGGTCTTTTTGCCGGCGCACGTATCCGCGATCGACAATGGTTTTAATTGTCGGCGCATAAGTTGAAGGCCTGCCAATGCCATGTTTTTCCATCGTGCGAATGAGACTGGCTTCGTTATAATACGGAGGCGGCCCGGTTTTTTTGATTTCCGGCTTAAACTGAGCCAACTCTAAAAGGTCTCCTTCGTTTAAAGGCGGAAGAGAGCGGTCTTGAGGGCTTTCAGAATCCTCTGCTGCCTCCGAATCCTCTTTATCTATCGAATAGACTTTAAGGAAACCTTCAAATTTAAGCACCCGGCCCGAGGCGTGAAAGATCGCTTGCCCCTTGCCTTGAATATCGACAGAAAGAGTGTCATAAACGGCCTCTTTCATCTGACTGGCGACAAATCTTTTCCAAATCAAATCGTAAAGTTTGGCCTGATCGGAATTAATGCGGCTCTTGAGTTCCTCTGGAATCCTTAAAACGCTGGTCGGACGAATGGCCTCATGCGCCTCTTGAGCGGCCATGGTCTTTGTTTGATAAACCGGCGGCGAATCGGGAACGTAGTCATCTCCAAAATGCTCTTTAATGAAAGCGGACGCTTCGTTAGCGGCGAGTTTTGAGACAAAAAAGGAATCGGTTCTCATGTAGGTAATGAGACCCACCGTTTCCCCATTACCTAAATCAATTCCCTCGTAAAGAGACTGCGCGGTGCGCATGGTGCGCTCGGCCGTAAACCCAAGTTTCGTCGAAGCCGCCTGCTGAAGAGCGCTAGTGGAAAAAGGAGGCGCAGGGCGCCGACGAGATTCTTTTCTTTCAGCTGAAATGACCTTAAAAGCGTTCGTGGCAACGTCGAGTTCCACCTCTTTGACATCGGATTCATTTTTAAGAATACTGGTGCGAACGCGATAGGGCTCTGCAAACAAATCAAAGGTCTTGGTCTGTTCTACTTTCGCGCCTTTCCAGAGGCTTAAATCGGCTAGAAAAGTCGAACCTTCCTTCTTAAAGAGAGCCTGAACCGTCCAAAACGATTCCGACACAAAGGACTTAATTTCTTTTTCCCTTTCCGACAAAAGGCGCACCGCCACCGACTGCACCCGCCCGGCCGACAAGCCTTTTTTGATTTTCTCCCATAAGAGCGGAGAAAGCTCGTAACCAACCAAGCGATCAATAATTCTTCGCGCTTGCTGCGCGCCCACTAAATGCTGGTCAATATCCCTCGGAGATAAAAGAGCTTCCTTGATGGCTGGGAGAGTAATTTCATGGAAGGTAATCCGGCGAGCCTTTTGAACGTCCAAATTCAGGATGTCGCTTAAATGCCAGGCGATGGATTCGCCTTCCCGGTCATGGTCGGTGGCGAGATAGACATAAGTGGATTTGTCCGCCAATTTTTTAAGTTCCGCAATGACTTTTTTCGCGCGAGGCAAAACCACGTATTCTGGTTTAAAGCCCTTTTTGACATCAACTCCCATTTTTTTAACCGGCAGATCTCGGACGTGCCCAAAAGAGCTTTTGACGATGATATTGCCTTTTAAGAGGCGGGAGATTGTTCGTTCCTTGGCTGGCGACTCGACAATGAGAAGCGAAATTTCCTGTCCATTTTTTGATTTTTTCGCGCCGCCAGTCTTAACTTTTTTTTCTTTAGTTTCTTTTTTTGATGGCATAATGTTGTCCCGGTTCGCTCATAATCAACCCATCCATTTCAAGCTCAAACAAAGCCGAGGAAAGGCTGGCAATATCAAGTCCGCAGCCCGATGCAATCTCTTCCAAGGCTAAACTCTGCGAACCGATGAATTGTAGAATTTTACGCTTGGTTAAAGAAAGAGGGCTGGGAAAGTCAGGAACGAAAAAACTGGAATCCGAAGTCTTTAATTTTTCTTGAAAGCACGAGGGAGGCATATCCTCCAAGACGTCGTCAAAACGCGAGACCAGTTTCGCCCCTTGGGAAATCAAAAGGTGCGGAGCCTCGCTTAAAGGAGAATCCACCGGACCAGGAACCGCGAAAACAGCTCGCCCTTGTTCCGCCGCGATTTTAGCGGTAATCAAGGAACCCGACTTTTCCTTTCCTTCAACTACCATCACTCCCCAAGAAAGGCCTGAAATAATCCGGTTTCGCATGGGAAAACAGGCGGGCCAGGGTCTTGTCTCTAGCGGAAATTCGCTCAGCAGGCATCCCCCCGCTTGGACAATCTTTTCGGCCAACTTTTTGTTTTCAGATGGATACAGATTCAAAAACCCCGAGCCCAAGACCGCCCAAGTTTTTCCCGCGTTCTCCACCGCCGCCTGATGAGCCTCGGTGTCAATTCCCCTGGCGAGCCCGCTGACAACCGTCAGCCCCGAGGAAATGGCTTGTTGAGAAAACCGCGCGGCCATGCGCCGTCCATAAGAAGTGGGGGTTCTTGTCCCGACAATGGCCAAGGAATTACTCTCGGAAAACTCCCCCAACACATAGAGGGCGAGTGGCGCGTGCGGCAAGGTTTTAAGAACTTGGGGATAACTTTCTTCCCATTCAAACGAAATTCGCGCGCCTAAAGATTTCGCGAGTTCCATTTCTTTTTCGGCATTAAATGAAAAAGCCTCTCGCTTTAACCGCTCAGCCGAAGGATAAGAGAGCCCGGAAGCTTCAGCCCAGCGCTCGACCGGCATTGTCCATAAAGAAGCCCCGAATTCTTTTAGAATTTTCTTTCTGGAATCTGGCGGAAAATTAAAAGCCGAGTTCAGTTTCAGAGAAATCTCCGCCTCCGCGTTTAAAGAGTTCATCACCAATCCTTTTTAATGAGATCTCCATCTTCAATCGCGTCATTGGCGGATTCGATTTTAATTCGGCATCGGGAAGAGCTGAGGATTTTAACCACCTTGGCGTTTCCAATCTTAAACAAGTAGCGCGCGTGTATATCCAAATCCTTTTCATGGCGGGAGGCGACACGGTAAACGGTCAATTGATCTCCCACTGAAATATGGACCCCTTTTCTTAGGCGCGCATCCGCGAGACTGCCAGGTGGACTCATCAGCTGAAACTCATCGTTTTCTTTAACTTGAGATGAGTTTTTCTCCAATATCCATCCATCCGCCTTCCATTTGAGCGGCGCCTTAAATCTTTTAACCGAAGGAAATTGTCCCGCAAGACCGGGAGGTTCTGAAACCGACAAGCTTTCCGGGGCAGAACTTGGTTTGCCTTCTTTAGAAACCGCTTGAGAACTCGAGATGGAAACCGTTGAAGAGCTGATCGCGCTTTGAGCGTAAAGATTTCCAAGCGGCAAAAGACATGGAGTTAAAAGAGTGAGTAGAACGCTCATAAAGAATTCCTCGCTTTATCCAAGGCCCGGTAATTCATGGCCTCGGCAATATGCCTGATTTCGATCAAATCCGAACCCTCTAAATCCGCAATGGTCCGGGAAACTTTAAAGATCGGA
>JAKAQV010000182.1 GCA_021819565.1 bacterium
TCTATACCCAGCCATCTTAAGCATTCGCGCGGTCAACTGGCGAACGCTTTTCTCATCATCCAAAAGCAGAACAGTCTTAGCCGCTGCTTTGGAAGCGCCCTGAGGTTTTTCTTTTGCGCCGCCCTCGGGCTGGGAATTGCCGCGAGGGAAATGAATGTGGAAAGTCGTCCCCCGCCCAAGCGAGCTTTCGCAATCAATAAACCCGCCGTTTTGCTTAACAATTCCATAAACAGTGGCCAAGGCAAGGCCGGTCTCTATTTTCCGGTCTTGACTGGTAAAAAAAGGCTCAAAGATATGGGCCCTAAGCTCTTCTTCCATTCCAATTCCAGTGTCGGAAATAGTCATTAAGACATACTCGCCTTTAGGAATTTTAAACTTGCTTCGCGCCGCCCCTTGTCTAAAATCAATATTTTTTGTCTCAATTCTCAAGGTTCCGCCCTTGGGCATCGCGTCCTTGGCGTTGACCGCCAAATTCATCAAAACCTGCTGAATATGTCCAGGATCGACATAAACAAAATAAAGGCCGGGGGCCAAATCAATTTGAATATTGATATCTTCCCCAATGGTCCGCCTAAGAATTTTTTCGATGTTTTGAATCTCGGAATTTAAATCCAAAACCTTCGGTTGAAAAACTTGTCGCCGGGTAAAGGCTAAGAGTTGGCTGGTTAATGAAGCCGCCCGGTGAGCCGCTTTCTTAATCTCCTCGAGATCTTCTTTCCAATGAGGATTTTCCTGGGACCCCGCCATTAAAAAGCTGACATTTCCCAAGATGGTGGTCAATAAGTTATTGAAATCATGCGCCACGCCTCCCGCTAAACGTCCTAAAATCTCCATTTTTTCCGCATGACGGCATTGCTCTTCCAACTGCCGGTGTTTTTTTCTGTTTTGGGCTTCTTTAATTTCTCTCTCGATGACCGGCAAAAGGCGCGCCACCCCTTCTTTAGTAATGCAATCCTTGGCTCCCGCCGTCATGACCTGGGAAATATTATCTTCTCTAAGCTCGTCACAGAAAACAAGGAGAGGAATATCAAGACCTCGATCCTGAATCTCTTTGAGAGCGTCCATAAGTCCGAAATGAGAATTGACATTCTGGCCGATGACGACATCCCAAGTGGAACCCGTCAAGGCCTCATTAAGCTCAGAGACGTTATTGACCCGCTTTAAATGGATGGGCCGTCCGGAAGATTTCAGCTTTTCAAAAAGAATGGAATGCGCATCATCGGCCTTAATGACCAACAAAATCCGCCACGGAGTCTCTTCCATAGATACTTCTGATTGAAGCATTTTTGTCGGGTTTTAGTCTTTCTTAAGCGCAACTTAAGCGAAACGGGCTACAATTTCATCAGGATAAAGAAGGAGGAGGGGGCCATGAAAAACAATTGGAAAAAAATTGCGTGGATTGTGGTTATGACATTGTCGGGTTGCGGGACTGTCGCCAATCAAGTCAAAAACGGGAGAATTCCCAACACCATTAACCAAGAAGCGGATCGGGGAAAGTATTTTGAATCTATCGGAATCGGCGCGGCCGACCCCGCTATTCCGACCGAAACCCAGAGAAAGTCCTTGGCCCGCGATGCGGCGATCGTCAAAGCCCAGTATGAAATGCTGAGCCTCATTGAAGGCGTAAAACTCACCGGCGGGATCACGGTCAAAAAAGCCATGGAATCGGATTCCAACATTAAGACCGAAGTTAACGCCGTCATTAAGGGAGCGGAAGTCGTTAAAAGCGAGTTTACTTCCGACAACGGCTGCGTGGTCACTCTCAGGCTCTCCAAAAGCCGCCTGGCCGACGTATTGGGAAATAAACTGTAATGACTAAAAAAATCAAAGCCGGCATTTTGGCGGGCCTCGCAGCACTTCTAAACGGATGCGCGATGATGCGGGCCGAAACAAAAATGCGCCCCCAAACGGTTGAGGCGAAGGGAGAGGCCCGCTTTGACCCTCAAAATAGGCCCTTGAGCCGCTCAAGGGCCTTGGCTCGGGCGGAAAAAGCGGCCCTTGAAAAAGCGCTCGGGGTTCGGATATCGGAGGCGACACAGCTAAGCGCGTCCATCGTCACCCATGAAGCCATTGACGCGGAATCTTCGGGAATGATTAACCATTACAAAATACTGAAAGAAGGAGAAAACGGCAACGTCTATCAGGTCGACATTGAAGCGAGCGTCTCCCCTTTGCCCGCTGATAACCGCAGGCAAGTATCTCTTTTCTCAAAAGCGCCTCCTGATTCTCAACCCTTGACGCTTCGACTTAATGGAAATTTTAAAGAAAGCCGTCTAGCGACATTGGCTCTGAGCGCGCTAGAAACCGGCTTTAAAAAACGCGGGTTTTCATTTAACGCATCGGGAAAAACATCCGGACGGTTCGTCGTCACCACCCAAGGTTTTTCATCAAAATTTATCCACTCTCCACTGCTTGGAAGGCTTCACTCCTGCCGAGCCAAAATTGATATTCAAATTCAAGACACTCTTAGTCATAACCTGATTATCGATCGCTGGGTGGAAGCCGCGGGAGTTGGCGGAAGCGAAGATATCGCCCTTGAACGCGCTCTGTCCAACGCAAGCAGGAAAGCTGGAATTCAATCTGCGGAAGAATTAGCTCAGGATCTCTGGGCGCAATTATAAGGATTCGTTAAGGCTCAAATCTATAGCCATGTCCCAAGACATTGACAATGTGTTTTGCGGCCTTAGGCCCTAATTTTTTCCGCAAATGGGAAACATGGACTTCTACGGTTCCGGGATCATTGTAATTGGCGGGATCATAGCCCCAAACAGCTTCAAGCAAGTAATTGACGCTCAAGACCCTGCCCGCTTTTTCCATCAAAACCGCCAATAAATCAAATTCCTTGCGCGTCAACGAAATTCTTTTTCCGGAGACAGAGACAACGCGAGATTCCGGGTTAAGCTCAATTTCCGCATGGCTTAAAATTTCCGCCCGGAGGCTTAGAT
>JAKAQV010000183.1 GCA_021819565.1 bacterium
TCTTTTGAGACCGGCCCTGGCCGGAGCGGCGATGAGCTTTAGCTCGGTCTCTGTCATCTTAAACGCCTTGCGCTTAAAAAAAGTAAAAATTTAGCTTCCGCCCATCGAAGATAATTCCTGAGAAGCTTCCTTTCGATTTTCAGAATCCGGATCGTTTTTCACCACCCATTGGAGAAAACCCCGATACTGCGCCGGATCCATCAGCTCTTTAAGTTCCAGCCTGGCATTGGTGCGCCGAATCGGGTCGGGATTGGTCTTGGCATAATGGACCAAGATGGGAATGACTTGATGGCTGCGAGAGGCGAAAAGGGCCGTCTCAATCATCATTTTCTCGTCTTCATCTTTGAGGGATTGATATTTGTTGATTAAATCCTTAATCTGATCTTCGCTGGCTGAAATTCCTACCTTGATGGCTAATTGATGGCGAAGATTATTGGGCAGGCGGTTATTTTCGACGATAGCAAGCATCTCATCATATGATTTCTCCATGACAGACATTGGAATTTCCGTGGCCGCGGCTTCGTCCGCCATCGCCCGCTTTGCCGCGCTACTACTTTTGGCCCAATCAACCAGAAGCGGAAGGGTTTTAGCCCAAAACCGAGAAGCGAGAATGCGGGCAACAGACGGCGCCTGCTCGGCCTTTTTGACTATCAGTTTAAAGGCTTTATCGCCTTCCCATAAAGCCAAGGCGTCCAAGGCCTCATAATGAGCGGCCCACATCTGCTTATCCTTGAGAAGCGTCGCCTGTTCGGGACCGGAAAATTTAAATTGAGATTCCGCGATTTTCTCTACGATGGGAAGAGCTCTTTGAGAGCGCAATTGAAAAGCTCCCTCAATAGCAAACATCAGTATTTTGGGATCCTTATGCGACAAATAACCTAAAAAAACCGAGGCGAGCTCATGATTAGGGCCCTTGAGAAGAGAAAGCGAACTCATCACCGCGGCCTGAGGCAACGGCTGCGGATAGCGCATATAGAGATCGAAATCATATTGAACATCAATGGGGGTTGCGGGAGCGGTTTGGGAAATCTGTTTGAGTATTTTTTCCTTTTCGCCCTTGTCCATCGACTGGTAATAAGAACGGCAAAGAGAAACAATAGGGGGATGGTCCGGAGAAAAATTTTGCGCCCACAAACTGGAACTAAGCAAGAAAAGAATTATCTTCATTTGAGAATCACCTTTAATGCGGCTTCTATTTGAGATTTTCTGTCTCCCGCCATATCAATGACGGAAGATCTTAAGTCAATCAACGTCAAATCGGTAGAGCCTCTCATCAAAAAAACCGTTGTTTTTTCCGCCGCTATTTTATTGAGAAGCTCTAAAACCGCTTTTTGGCCGGGAAAGCGCCGGGCCTCAAAACAGAAAAATAAAATTTCCTTTGCGGATCGAATCTGAGAGGATATCGAACCAAGATTTTTATTTTGAACCGGCGTTTCAATCAACCGAACGCCCCCGTGGTTTTTAAGCCGGGCTTTTAGCCAACGCTCCGGACCTTCCGGGCCGCCCTCAAAGGTAAAGAGGGATTTAACTTCAGAAATTTTTGGAAATAACACGAGGACAGCGCCCTTATGCTTTTCCAAAGGAAATTTTTTCTCCCCCGATCTTAAGACGCGAATCGCCTTTTGGGAAATCCAAGCCGCCAGACGGTTTGCATGAAGAGAATCAGGATTTTGGGATCGGCGATTTTTTCTTTGGATCAAAATAGGACCGATTTCTTCTTTGAGAGAAAAACCTCTCACTGCCTCTTGGACTTGAGAATGAAGTCGAAAATCGGGATTGGAGAGAATCAACAAATCATGCCCCGCTTGACAGGCTTGAGCGGCCGCCTCAGCAGGGCTTAAGCCGCTTTTCAAAACCGCTCCCATTGAAAGGTCATCTGAAATGACCAGGCCCTTAAATCCCAGTTTTTTCTTTAAAAGTCCGGTGACAATCTTTTTTGAGAATGTGGCGAGTTTTGAGTCCAGAGCGGGGTAATGGATATGAGAGGTCATCACGCAATGAACCCCCGCCTTAAACGCGGATAAAAACGGCGGCAAATGGCGCTTAAAAATAAGCGCGCGGGAAATATCAATTTTAGGAATTGAGACATGAGGGTCTAAGCGCGCCTCCCCGATTCCTGGAAAATGCTTCGCGCAAGCCCAGACCTGATGATCCTCAAGCCCGCGAATAAATTTCTCTCCGTAAAGAGAAACTTCTCCCGGGTTCTCTCCAAAGGAACGGATTCCAATTCCAGGGTTGTCCAAGGAACCGCTTAAATCCAACACCGGAGCGAAATTAACTAAGATGCCCATATCCGACAGTTCAAGAGCCATTTGTCGCCCTACCGCATAAGCGAGATCCGGGTTTCCCGTTCTCCCCAACGCTTGCGCGCTGGGAAACGCGGTCACTCCCCTTGAAAAGCGCGTGACATTTCCCCCTTCATGATCAATAGTCCAAAGTAGCGGCCGCCCCACCGACTGATTGATCCCTGAAATTAAAGCCTTAAGCTGACGTGGAGAATCGATATTGCGGGCCAATAATAAAATCCCCGCGGGGTTGATTATTTTGAGATGGGAAACTAAAGCGCGGCTGAGTTTCTTTCCCTCAATTCCTATAATCAAAGGAGTATACATTTAAGAAATCCTAACATTTTGTAGAATGGGCTAAGGGTTCGTAATGAACCGTTAAGGAGAATCTCGATGAATCCCGAAATTGGAAATGCCTGCCGCTTGTCGGGAAGCTCCGACGATCTGGAAACGATCAAAAAAATCTTGGCCTATAAAACAATTGCCGTCGTCGGCTGTTCTCCCAAGCCGGAAAGGGCCAGCCACTCCGTCGCCGCCTATTTAAAGGAAGAGGGCTATAAAATTATTCCGGTCAACCCGGGACACAAGGAAATTCTCGGCGAAAAATGCTATCCGTCTCTTCTTGATATTCCCGGGCCGGTCGATAGATCGG
>JAKAQV010000184.1 GCA_021819565.1 bacterium
ATGGAATGACGATCGCGGTCATGGAAAGCGCTTTAGGCCTTTTGATTTTACTTGCGGTGAGCGTCCCGATCTTAGTCTTTTTATTTAGCCGCGGCATCCGCGGGAAAATTATGAAGCGCCTCTCAAACCGGGTCGAGCGCGGCATTTTCTTTTTTCTTAAAACCGGAATCCCCAAGGAAAACTTTGAAGCCTTTGAGCGGCAGCTGGAAGAGGGCCTGTCCCGGGTCAGGCAGGGGCGGGTTCGTTTGACGCGGATGATTTTGTTTACCGGCGCGGATTGGGTTTTCTTGATGAGTTCTCTTTATTTCGCTTTTCGCGCCGTTGGGGTCAGCTTATCGGTCGGCTATTTAACGGCGGGTTTTACCATGGCTATGGCGGCCATGCTGGTGCCGGTGTTGCCGGCGGGGCTGGGAATCATGGAGGGTTCTTTGGCGGCGGTTTTTTCCAGTTTTGGAATCGATTGGGATAAGGCCTTGGTGGCCGCTCTTCTCTACCGCTTAGCCTATCAGGCTTTGCCTGGACTTGTGAGCGTTTTTGTTTTCTGGGGGCTTAAGATTTCAGAACCTTCGTTGGCGCAAACGGTGATGAAAGACGCAAGGGAGGGAAATTCTCTCTGCGAAAAATAAAGGAGGCGTTGCGTTATGGAATCCAAAGAAACAATCGTCATTAGCTCCGGAGTTCGCACTCCGATTGGGCATATGGCGAGATCCTTGTCGGCCTTTAAACCTGAAAATTTGATGGTCATGGCGGTCAATTCTCTTCTTAAAAAATCACGGCTCCCGAAAGACGCGGTTGACGGGGTCTTGGTCGGATGGGTGGGACAAAGCTTTTCCGCGCCCAATATGGCGCGCGTAACCGCTCTTCACTGCGGGCTTCCGGAAAAAACCCAGGCGGTCACGGTGCAAAATAACTGTATTTCTTCTATCGAATCTATCGCGTCTGCCGCGCGATTTATTCGCTGTGGAGAGGGAGAGGTCTATATCGCCGGCGGAACCGAATGCATGTCTCGGATGCCTTATTCCATCGAAGGTTCCAGAGGTCTTAAAGAGCTTCGCAGTTTTGAGACCGTCAAGGCGAAATGGGCGGGCCTCTTGGAAAGTTCCGAGGTTTCGGTGGTGGATTCCTTGGAACAGGGGCTGACCGATCCCGTCAAGAAAATCAACATGGCCGCGACCGCGGAGGTTTGCGCTCAGATGTACGGCATTACCCGGCAAGAACAAGACAATTACGCGCGCGAGAGTTTTCGCCGCGCGATTTCCGGCTGGAAGGCGGGCTTTTACGATTCCCATGTGGAAAAAGTCCAATCGGGGGACAATATCGCGTTAGACAAAGATGAGTATCCCTTTTTAAGAGAAGATTTGGTGGAAAAGCCGCAGATGTTTTCGAAGGCCCCGCTTCTTTTTGACGGCCCGTCTTATTCGCTCAAAAATTTCTACGCCGATTACGGGGCCTATGTCGAAGGCAAAAAATATCAAGAAGGCGACAAGGGAACGGTGACCTTGTTTAATTCTTGCGGGCGTTCCGATGGCGCGGCGGCCGTTATTGTCTCCACCGAGAAAAAAGCCAAGGAATTGGGGCTAGAGATTTTAGCCAAGATCAAAGGCTGGGGCTTTTACGGCAACAACCCCGCGCATATGGGGGTTTCTCCGGCCTTGGCCGCTCCCGTGGCTTTAGCTCGCGCGGGAATTTCTTTTGACGATCTGGATCAAATCGAACTCCATGAGCCTTTCGCGGCGACGGTTTTGTCCATCTTTAAAGTCGGGCGCGAGAGATTCGGGCATGACTGGAAGGCGAAATTTGATTCCGGGGCTCTTAATCCCAACGGCGGGTCCGTCGCTTTGGGACATCCCCTGGGCGCGACCGGAACTCGGCTGATGCTGAATTTAAACTACGCTCTTAAGCAAAATCCCAAAGCCCGCTATGGAATGATCGCGGCCTGCGCCGGCGGGGGAATGGGCGGCGCGATGGTAGTCGAGAAATACTAACGAGTTTTAACGCCGGCCGTACTGATCTTCAAAGCGAACAATATCGTCTTCGCCGAGGTAGCTTCCGCACTGCACCTCGATGAGAATGAGAGGGGATTTCCCTTCGTTGGCCAGGCGATGTTTGGTGTTGGCCGGTATAAAGGTGGATTCATTGGCCTTGAGAGCGATTTTTTTCTCGCCTCTTTGAATGGCGGCCTGGCCGTGCAAAACGACCCAATGTTCGCTTCTCTTATGATGGAGTTGAAGGCTAAGTTTTCTCCGAGGCAAAACCTCGATTCTCTTGATTTTGAAATCGGGGCCTTCTTCAAGGATCGTGTACGTTCCCCAGGGACGATAGACGGTACGGTGAACTCTGTGGACTTCGCTCCCCTGGGATTGTAATTGGGAATACACTTCTTTGACGTCTTGAGCGCGTTTTTTTGAGGCGACGAGTAAAGCGTCCGAGGTGTCAATGACGATTAGATTCTTGATTCCAACAGCGGCTACCACTCGCCCATCGGCTTGGATATGGCAGTTTTTAGCGCCCAAGAGGATGGCTTTTCCCTTGACGCGGTTGCCATTTTTGTCGGCTTTAATTAAACTGGCCATGGCGTTCCAGGAGCCGATGTCGCTCCATCCGATATCCGAGGCGATGGCGGACGCGTTTTTGGATTTTTCCATGACCGCGTAATCTAAAGACTGTTCCGGAACCAAGGAAAAGAGTTTGGGGTTAATTTCCAGCGCGGGCAAATCGGGATTTTGTTTTTTGGGGAAGGCCTTAAATGTTTTGAGACACGCAGAATAGATGTCCGGGCGGTATTTTTTTATTTCTTCCAAGAGAGTTTTCGCGGTAAAACAAAACATTCCGGAATTCCATAAGAATTTTCCCGAGGAAAAATATTTTTGCGCGGCTTTAAGCGGAGGTTTTTCGATAAATCTCTTGACGGAATTTCCCAGATCG